>CACONV010000016.1:0-15000 GCA_902628605.1 uncultured Bacteroidota bacterium | reverse complement strand
GTGTTTTTGATAAACAGTCGCCTGGACCAATTCACTGCGGCCCACATTGCTGTGGGCGACCCTTCTCCCGAAGTTACGGGCCCATTTTGCCTAGTTCCTTAGCCATGAATCTCTCGAGCACCTTAGAATTCTCATCCCAACTACCTGTGTCGGTTTAGGGTACAGGCTGCCTGGCTTGCTTTTCTTGGAAGAGGGGCTGCTACATTATCACCGCAACCGAAGTCTTGGTGTACTATCCCATTCTTAAAAAATGGTTCAACGTACTATTCCGTCAGTACGCAGTAGCTAATCCTCTCCGTCACTTTTAGCGCCGGCAGGTACCGGAATATTAACCGGTTGTCCATCCACTACCCCTTTCGGGTTCGCGTTAGGTCCTGACTAACCCTCAGCTGATTAGCATAGCTGAGGAAACCTGAGTCTTTCGGTGTGCGGGTTTCTCGCCCGCATTGTCGTTACTTATGCCTACATTTTCTTTTCCATGCGCTCCAGTATGCCTCACGGCAAGCCTTCAAAGCACATAGAATGCTCCCCTACCCATCTTACGATGCCATAGCTTCGGTGGTATACTTATGCCCGATTATTATCCATGCTCGACCGCTCGACTAGTGAGCTGTTACGCACTCTTTAAATGAATGGCTGCTTCCAAGCCAACATCCTAGCTGTCTGGGCAGTCAAACCTCGTTTATTCAACTTAGTATACACTTGGGGACCTTAGCTGATGGTCCGGGTTGTTTCCCTCTCGGACATGGACCTTAGCACCCATGCCCTCACTGCTGTACAACATTTTGTAGCATTCGGAGTTTGTCAGAAATTGGTAGGTGGTGAAACCCCCGCATCCAATCAGTAGCTCTACCTCTACAAAACTAATACAACGCTGCACCTAAATGCATTTCGGGGAGTACGAGCTATTTCCGAGTTTGATTGGCCTTTCACCCCTACCCACAGGTCATCCCAAGACTTTTCAACGTCAACGGGTTCGGGCCTCCACTGAGTATTACCACAGCTTCACCCTGCCCATGGGTAGATCACACGGTTTCGCGTCTACCACTGCTAACTGGATTGCCCTATTCAGACTCGCTTTCGCTACGGCTCCTTCACTGAATGAATTAACCTTGCTAGCAACGGTAACTCGTAGGCTCATTATGCAAAAGGCACGCCGTCACCTCAAAAAGGCTCCGACCGCTTGTAAGCATATGGTTTCATGTTCTATTTCACTCCCTTATTCAGGGTTCTTTTCACCTTTCCCTCACGGTACTAGTTCACTATCGGTCTCTCAGGAGTATTTAGCCTTACCAGATGGTCCTGGCAAATTCATGCAAGGTTTCACGTGCCCCGCACTACTCAGGATACCACTATTGATAACTCTCTTTACCTTTACGGGACTGTCACCCTCTATGGTTCTACTTTCCAGTAGATTCAAGTTCATAAAGCATCAAATATTGTGGTCCTACAACCCTATTTATGCCTAAACATAAATAGTTTGGGCTATTCCACTTTCGCTCGCCACTACTAATGGAATCACAATTGTTTTCTTCTCCTCCGGGTACTTAGATGTTTCAGTTCTCCGGGTTTGCACACCTTTCGGTGTAATAGATCTTCAATCTATTAGGTTTCCCCATTCGGAAATCTACGGGTTAAAGTGTATGTGCCACTAACCGTAGCTTATCGCAGCTTATCACGTCCTTCATCGCCTCTGAGAGCCTAGGAATCCCCCATATGCTCTTAATTAGCCTATAAATAACTATTCTCTTTAGTTTTATTTGATTTACTATTTTGCTCGCACAACCAAAATTAATTTTATAATTTGATTATACTTATGTGTTCTCATCATGTCAAAGATCGATTTTTTGTTAAAAAAACAAAAAAAGTGGAGAATATCGGAGTCGAACCGATGACCTCTTGAATGCAAATCAAGTGCTCTAGCCAGCTGAGCTAATTCCCCAAAGTCAATTCCTAAAGGAGTAGACATAAAGGTTATATCAACCCTAGAATTTCCCTAAATAAAATAAGTAGTCTCGGGCAGACTCGAACTGCCGACCTCTACATTATCAGTGTAGCGCTCTAACCAGCTGAGCTACGAGACTCTACTTTTATAGATTTAATAAAATGACAGCGTAGTAAACTTAATTTTAAGCAATTATCATTAGTCGTCTTTCTCTAGAAAGGAGGTGTTCCAGCCGCACCTTCCGGTACGGCTACCTTGTTACGACTTAGCCCCAGTCACCAGTTTTACCCTAGGCAGCTCCTTTCGGTCACCGACTTCAGGTACCCCCAGCTTCCATGGCTTGACGGGCGGTGTGTACAAGGCCCGGGAACGTATTCACCGCATCATGGCTGATATGCGATTACTAGCGATTCCAGCTTCACGCAGTCGAGTTGCAGACTGCGATCCGAACTGAGACCGGTTTTAAAGATTTGCTCCCTTTCGCAAGGTGGCTGCTCTCTGTACCGACCATTGTAGCACGTGTGTAGCCCAGGACGTAAGGGCCGTGATGATTTGACGTCGTCCCCACCTTCCTCTCAGTTTGCACCGGCAGTCTCGTTAGAGTTCCCAGCATAACCTGTTGGCAACTAACGACAGGGGTTGCGCTCGTTATAGGACTTAACCTGACACCTCACGGCACGAGCTGACGACAACCATGCAGCACCTTGTAGATAGTCCGAAGAAAAAGCTATCTCTAGCTTATGCAATCTACATTTAAGCCCTGGTAAGGTTCCTCGCGTATCATCGAATTAAACCACATGCTCCACCGCTTGTGCGGGCCCCCGTCAATTCCTTTGAGTTTCACTCTTGCGAGCGTACTCCCCAGGTGGGTCACTTATCACTTTCGCTTAGCCACTTAATTAACCAATGTTAATCAAACAGCTAGTGACCATCGTTTACGGCGTGGACTACCAGGGTATCTAATCCTGTTCGCTACCCACGCTTTCGTCCCTCAGTGTCAGTATATTGTTAGTAATCTGCCTTCGCAATCGGTATTCTATGTAATATCTATGCATTTCACCGCTACACTACATATTCTAACTACTTCACAATAACTCAAGTTAATCAGTATCAAAGGCAGTTCTACCGTTAAGCGGCAGGATTTCACCTCTGACTTAAATAACCACCTACGGACCCTTTAAACCCAATAATTCCGGATAACGCTTGGATCCTCCGTATTACCGCGGCTGCTGGCACGGAGTTAGCCGATCCTTATTCTTACAGTACCGTCAAGTTTCCACACGTGGAAATGTTTCTTCCTGTATAAAAGCAGTTTACAACCCATAGGGCATTCATCCTGCACGCGGCATGGCTGGATCAGAGTTTCCTCCATTGTCCAATATTCCTCACTGCTGCCTCCCGTAGGAGTCTGGTCCGTGTCTCAGTACCAGTGTGGGGGGTCCCCCTCTCAGGGCCCCTACCTATCGAAGTCTTGGTAAGCCGTTACCTTACCAACAAACTAATAGGACGCATGCCCATCTTTTACCGTCGAAACTTTCATCCTTATTTCATGCGAAAAAAAGATAATATGGGGTATTAATCCAAATTTCTCTGGGCTATTCCCCTGTAAAAGGTAGGTTGCATACGCGTTACTCACCCGTGCGCCGGTCGTCAGCAGAGTGCAAGCACTCTCTGTTACCCCTCGACTTGCATGTGTTAAGCCTGCCGCTAGCGTTCATCCTGAGCCAGGATCAAACTCTTCGTTGTAGTTATAAATTATGTACAACTAAAGTAATTGAAAGGTCTCAAAATAGTTTACTATAAATGTATCATATGATACACGCTGTCATCTAAATATTTTCAAAGAACAATACTAAAAAATTGTTAGCGGATGCAAATATAAAATCTTTTTTGTTCCTTACAATACAAGTATTAAAATAATTATAAAATTTTATCAAATTTTGAATAAATGTATTTCACTCAAAAAAATTCCAAACTATTCCAAAACGAATCATAGCATCTCTGTATGGGTAACCTTCGGAGCTGAAAAAATTATATCCCGTAAAAGATGAATTAAAATGTTCGTATTTTAAAAATAGTCGAGCCTTTTTAATCTTCCCATTAACAAAAAAATCAAGTCTAGGGAAATCGCCGATTTCATAACTGTTTTGAACTAAAAAACTACCTAACAAAGGGTTATATTTATTCATAAAAAATTTAGAAAAATATTGACCCGTAATTCCAAATTGCAAATACATGGCTTTTTTAAACACGAAAGAAGAATAACTTAATGAGGTTCTCAGGTTCCATTCAGGAACGTTTAAAATTAAATTTTCCGAATCGCCATTGTCAGACTTTTGATATTGGATTGTGTTTGTTAAATCAAATTTTTTATATTTAAAATTAGATTCATATCTAACTTTCAAATAATTAATTATTTTATCTGATTGATTAACAACAGTTAAAAGTTGTTGAGGATACAAAAAAACTTCTTCTTCATCTTTATCTTCATCATCGAGAGGGATATTAAAATTCTGACTGTAATATATATAGTTCTTTAATTTTTGAAGCGATATATTAAATTTTCCAATTTTATTAAGAAATAATGTTGATGATAATAGATTGAAATCTTCGTTTTTTAAATTATCGTTATACCAATTATAATTTTCATATGCACTTTTGTAAAGTATAAAATTTAAATCGGGTGCCTTGTTAATCTTTTTAATACCTATTTCGAAATAATTTTTTTGCTTGAAAATTATTTTGGCTAATATCTTTACAAGATCACTTCTATAGTCTCCAGAGATTGTTTTTTTAAAAGAAGTATCAAAATTAAATCCCTTCCAATTAAATAAATAATTTCCAGAAAGAAACAGCTGTTTGTATACGATTAAATTATTTGAAGTATTACTAAGTTCTAGAAAGTTTTTAAAGAAGTAGTCTGTTTTATAATATTCTAATGCACCGTTTATTTTTCCAAGTTTAGAATTATTATAATTTACACCTATGCTATTTTGAATAACGGCCCAGTTAACTTGATCTTTTGCTTCTTCTGCACCTAATGGGCCAAAATAGTCAGACCTCTGAATGTCTTCATACTTATAGAATTTGGTTTCATTTAAAAACTCGTGGAAAACGGATAAACTGTTTTCATTTTTTAGATTGCTTTTACCTTTAATAAAATAATTTTGCATGAAAAAAGATCTTTTGCCTTTTAATTCATTATTAGCTCTTTTTAATCGAACATTTAAAACTGACCTTTCCTTAAATTCAGGATCGCCCAATTCAAATTGTGACAAACTTTGCTCTGTTACTCCTCCATTTTCGTTATTCCCAATATTTTGAGAAACATAGTGTCCTTTAAAATTGTATTTATGATTTTCTGAATTATAATTGAAAGAGTATCTAAATGCTTCATTATTTGACCTCTGATTTACATATTTACCTTGAGATCTCATTCCCCGGTATGCAATTGCAAAGTTAAAATTAGGGTTTACATTTAAAGTAATTAGAGCATCTGATAATTGTCCTTGTTCCATTGTTGTCCTAAAAAAAAGTTCAGTAAACGGTGTGGGAACATTATAATATTTAATGTCTTCCGATTTGAAATACGAAATGTGTTTTGACTTTTGCCCTATTTGTGGAATTAGATTTACTTCAAAAAAATTGTAACCTAATTTATTGAATGCATGCCCCATATTAACAAATGGCAATAGTTCAAAATAATCTTTTCTTAGTAAGTTATTCGTATACTCTTTCTTTATGGTTAATGATGTATCAACCGAAATACTCTTCCCTTCATAATCAATAATTTTATACATACCTACGTAAACCGAATCTTTTTGTTTTAATTTTCGTTTTTGAACTATGAATTTTTTCGATTTTAATTTTTCGTCAAACTCGTTTTCAATAGTATTTGACGTTGTATTAAGTTTGTATAAATCAGAAGTTTCTGAGCTTTTTTCAGTATTTTGTATTGGCACTTGAAACGCGTGAAGATTAATAGTTTGTAATAAAAATATTATAATAAATTTATAGATAATGTAATTACAAATTTTCATGATACGAAGTTATAATTAAATTTGGATTCATTTAATGAAATTACTACCAACCCAGTATTCAAAAAAAATAGAAGCTGGAACCGATGAGGCAGGCAGAGGTTGTCTTGCAGGACCTGTATCTGCTGCAGCAGTAATTTTCTCTGAGAATTATTCTAATCCCGATTTAAATGATTCAAAAAAACTGTCTGAAAAAAAAAGAAATGAACTTAGAAAAGTAATTGAGAAAGAGGCTTTAGCATTTTCTGTTGTTCATGTTCACAACTATGAAATAGATAAAATCAATATATTAAATGCGTCTATTTTAGCAATGCACAGAGCAATTAAACAACTTAAAATTGTTCCTGGGTTTATTTTAGTTGATGGTAATCGATTTTCTAAATATGAAAATTTACAACATAAATGTATAATATCTGGAGACTCTAAATTTCAAAATATAGCTGCGGCATCGATTTTAGCAAAGACTTATAGAGACGAATTAA
Organism: uncultured Bacteroidota bacterium; assembly: GCA_902628605.1. The sequence goes on along the minus strand of CACONV010000016.1, from coordinate 8,536 downwards.
TGTCCAAACTTAGTAAGAATTATCCTCAATATAATTGGAATAAAAACAAAGGATACCCAACAAAATTCCATAAAAGGTCTATAAAATTATATGGTCCATCAATTTATCACAGAAAGTCATTTAGACTATTCGATATTCAAACGGAATTAAAGTTCTGAATTATTAAATTAGCCCTATATTTAAATCCGATGAGAGAGATTTTTTCAGCAAAAATTTGTGTAGTATTAGTCTTATTAATTTTCTTGTTACTATCATGTGATGAAACAACTTCAAAAAATGAAGATTTGGTATCTTTAATTCCACAAAACACAGATATCATTTTAAGAATTAATGATATAAATTCTATAAAAAATAAATTTCAAAATGACGAGCTTTTAAAAAATTTATATTTTCCGAAAGACGTTAAGCTAAAAGTTAAAAATTTGGTTAATGATAGTTTGAACAATCAAATAATTGCTTTTTCTAATTTTGGCAAAGAAGAAAAAGCAATAACAGTTATTCACAAAAGGACTAAAGACAGTAGTTATTTAAAGTATGAGAAAATTGTATATAGTGGAAAGCCGATTTTTAAATTTAAAGTAGGTGACACAGAGTTTTACAAAACTTTTATCCAAAACAATACAATTACAGGTGATTCAAGGATTATAATCGAAAATTGTATTAGAAATCATCAACAAAAAAAGAAAGGTATAAATGATGACAATTTTAATGAAATTATAGGTACCGCAGACCAGGACAGCGGTATAAATTTGTTTTTAAAAGGGGATCCAAAATTAGTTGGTTACTCTATTTTCAAAAATTTACCTCTTTTTCCAAAAATTTGGGAAAGTTGGTCAAATTTAGATTTGGATATTGAAAGTGATATAATAGAAATTGACGGAGCTTTTAAAATAAGAGATTCTTTAGGAGAAGTTTCTGGTTTATTTAAAAATAGTGAACCCATAGAGTTTTTACTTAATAACGCAATTCCAAATAGTTATGACTCTTTTTTAATTCTTAACATTGATGATTTAAATATTTTTAAAAATAATTTTAAGAAGTTAGTTGAATATAAAAATTATTCTATCCAAAAATTTGATTTAAGTTTTCTTGAGTTTGTAAATCAAATTGCATTAGTTAAAGACAACGGTGAAAATCTAATGATTTTTCACACATTTAATCAAAATCTGTCCAACAAATTACCAATCGATGAAACCAAAGAGTTTAATTACCGAGATATTAAATTTTATGAATTATCAAAAACTCCAGATCAATTAAATCTATTAACTAAAATTATCGCAAATGAAATTAGTGTTAGGTGGATATCATATCTTGATGAATTTGTTTTTTTATCTGAAACCAAAAATGGGATTAAAAATTTAATTGCTTCATATAAAGATAGACAGGTCACAGAAACAACAAGTTTAAACTCATTTTATAAAAAATCTTTGTCGAACAGATTTAACACTTTATGGGTTTCTAAAACTAAATACTTACTTCAAACCTCAAAAGGTTTGAATTTTTTAAAAGATGTTGATGCGAAAAAATTTCTTCTTACAGGATTTCAAACAAAAGTTGATGAAGATTTTGTTATAATTAATTTTCGTGTTCAAAAATTTAATGAAAATGATAGAGAAAATAATTTAAAAAGAAAATTTATTTTAAACCTTGAAAACGAAACCCTTAATAATCCTCAATGGATAAAAAATCATAGAACAAAAGAGAAAGATATTATAGTCCAAGATTATAAAAACAAAATTTATCTTTTTTCCAATGAGGGAAAACTTTACTGGAAAAAGAATATTGATGGAAATATAATTGGAAAAGTAAAACAAGTAGATTTATTTAAAAATGGAAAACTACAGATTGCATTTAGAACTAATAAAAGATTATATATACTAGATAGAAATGGCAAGGATGTAAATCCATTTCCAATCAAAATTCCAATTTCTAAAAATCTAAATCCTCTATCAGTTTTTGATTATGATAAAAATAGAAATTACCGTTTTTTATTAGCTCAGGACAAAAATGTTTTAATGTATGACAAAAATGGAAAAAAGGTAAAAGGTTTTAAATTTAAAAAAACTAATTCACCAATTATAAATCCACCAAAACATATTCGATTCGGTTCGAAAGATTTTATTTTAATTCATGAGGAAAGTGGAGATTTGAAAATACTTAACAGACAAGGTAAAACAAGAGTGAAATTAAAAGAAAACGTAAGTTTTTCAAATCAAGAGGTTTATCCCTACTTGGGCACCTTTGCTGGGACTAATTTGGACGGTGAATTAATACAGATAGATACGCGAGGCAATGTTTTAAGTTCAAATTTAGATTTATCAAAAGATCACAAGATTGTAATCAGATATGAATCATTGGTCACACTTTCAGAAAATAAATTTACAATCAAAGGCATACCAATTACATTACCCTATGGTAATTATACTAAACCTGAAGTATTTAAGTTTAATAATACGATTTATTTCAGTACAACAGATTTGGAATCTGAAAAAGTTTATTTATTTAAAGAGAATGGTGAAACTGTTGAGGGATTTCCAGTTTATGGCACAACTAGTGCGAATTTGTCTAAATCAAAAAAAGGTAATCAACTAGAATTAGTTGTTGGTTCAGAGAAAAAAGATATAATTGTATATAGCTTTTCAGATACTGAAAATTAAATTAGCATGAAAGGTTTTTTTTAAATTTTCAAGTAATTTTTCTTTAACCTCATTGATTGAAACAATTTTTTTAACTTCCTTATTAATAGAAGTTATGCCTTTACCTCTAATACCGCAAGGAATTATATAATCATAATATCTTAAATCAGTATCTACATTAAGAGCAAAACCATGCATAGTAACCCATCTGCTTGTTTTAACGCCTATTGCGCAGATTTTTCTAGAATTTGGAGAATTCGGTTCTAACCAGACTCCTGTTTCTCCTGAACTCCTTTGTGAAGAAATTTTATAAAAATTCAATGTCGAAATTACTATTTCCTCCAAAGTTCTCAAATATCTATTTATGTCGGTATAAAAGTTTTCTAGATCCATAACTGGATACCCAACAATTTGTCCATACCCGTGAAAAGTAATGTCTCCTCCTCTGTTAGTATTAAAATATTGGATTTTTTTTCTCTCAAGTTCCTCCTTAGTTAATAACAAATTTTTTTCTTGACCACTTTTTCCAAGCGTTATAACCGGCGGATGTTCAACAAATAAAAAATAATTTGGTGTTTCAATTGAGCTACCCTTATTACGGTTAGTTCTTTTTATATCTATTATTTCTTGTAATTTTTTTTCTTGAAAATTTAATGCCGTGTAATAATCTAAAACACCAAGATCATAAATAATAATATTTTTATTCAATTTTTTATTCAATCCTGTTTGTATTATTTATAATTATTAAGGCAGCTATTACACCAGGAACCCACCCGCAAAGAGTTAAAATAAAAACAATCATTACAGAACCACATCCATATCCAATTACTGCGATAGGTGGAAAGATAATTGACAACAAAACTTGAGTTAGGCTCATTAAAAATTATTCTATTTAACAAATTTAAAAACTTTCATTTGTAACATACTTTCTATATTTACTTAAATTTTAAATATGTCTTATTCTGAACAGGAAAAAGTTAGAAGAGAAAAACTCAAAAAAATTATCGCCTTAGGTATAAACCCTTATCCTCCCGAATTATTTCCCGTGAGTCATTTATCAACCATGATTAAAGAAAATTTTGAGTCTATTAAAAAAGTTTCAATTGCTGGTAGAATTATGTCAAGAAGAATTCAGGGCAAAGCGAGTTTTGCTGAACTACAAGATAGTGAGGGAAAAATTCAATTGTACTTTAATCGAGACGAAATATGTAAATCTGAAGATAAGTCACTCTACAATGAGGTTTATAAAAAATTATTGGATATTGGTGACATAATTGGGGTTACAGGTATTTTATTCAAAACAAAAGTAGGAGAGAAAACAGTCCAAGTTGAGGATTTCAAAATTTTGTCAAAATCAATTAGACCTATTCCGATTCCTAAAACAGATTTAGATGGAAATATTTATGATGAATTTAAAGATCCTGAATTAAGGTATAGACAGAGATACGTTGACTTAATTTTAAATTCTGATGTAAAAAATACATTTATAAAACGAACCAAAATAACCAATTCTATTCGGGAGTTTTTTAACTCTAGAGGTTACCTAGAAGTCGAAACCCCTGTCCTACAGCCCATACCTGGAGGTGCACAAGCAAGACCATTTATCACTCATCACAATGCTCTTGACATTCCTCTTTATCTTAGAATTGCAAATGAGTTGTACCTTAAAAGACTCATTGTTGGAGGGATGGATGGTGTATATGAATTTTCTAAAGACTTTAGAAATGAAGGGATGGATAAATCTCATAATCCTGAGTTCACTGTTATGGAATTGTATGTAGCATACAAAGATTATTTCTGGATGATGGAAACGACAGAAAAATTGTTAGAGAAAATTTGTAATGATGTTAATAATTCCAGTAAAGTGATTTTTGCGAATAAAGAAATTGATTTTAAAGCTCCTTATCCAAGGATTCCTATTTACGAAGCTATCAAAAAGTATACAAATTTTGATATTTCTAGTATGGATGTTATTGAGTTAAGAAAAACTGCTAAAAATTTAGATGTTGAAATTGATAACTCAATGGGAAAAGGGAAAATAATTGATGCGATTTTTGGTGAAAAATGTGAGAAACACTTCACACAACCTACCTTTATTATTGATTATCCAAAAGAGATGAGCCCTTTAACCAAACAACACAGAAAAGAGCCGACACTAACTGAAAGATTTGAATTAATAGTTAACGGAAGTGAACTTGCCAACGCTTATTCCGAACTAAATGACCCAATCGACCAAAGGGATAGATTTGAGGAACAATTAGAATTGAGTAAAAAAGGAGATGATGAAGCAATGTTTATTGATCACGATTTTCTCAGAGCTCTTGAATACGGGATGCCACCTACTTCAGGTATTGGAATTGGAATTGACAGACTAACAATGCTTCTTACAAATAACACTTCAATACAAGAGGTTATATTCTTTCCACAAATGCGACCGGAAAAAAAAGTTGAACTAGATAAAGAAGAAGAAGAAGTTTTATCATTTTTAACCCCAAATACAAAAATTGAAATTAATGAAGTTAAGAGAAAAACTAGTCTCAGTAATAAAAAATGGGATTTAGCCTTAAAAAATCTTAGAAAAAAAGCATTAATTGAAATTAAAAAAGAAAATGATACAGTCTATTTAATCTTACTGTAACATAATTTTTTTAAAAATTTTCTAAATATTTCAATTGTAAAATCAACATCATTTATAGTTAATGCATTATTTAAAAAGTAACTCTCAAAAGCACTCGGTGGTAGATAAATTCCGTTAGATAACATAAAGTGAAAAAAGTCCTTAAAAATGTTGTTATTACCTTTCGCTGCAGAATCAAAATCAATAACAGAATTTTTTGTAAAATGAACCGAAAGCATAGATCCGCAGATATTTACTTGGCATGGTATCCCCGTAGAATTTATTTCTTTTAAAAAACCCTCATGTAAACGTTGAGTTTTATTATTTATCCTTTTATAAAAGCCTAAATCACTTTTTAAAGTTTTTAGGGTTTCTAATCCTGCTCTCATTGCTAAAGGATTACCACTTAAAGTACCTGCTTGATAAATTGGTCCTTCAGGAGCTAGCATATCCATAATTTCGTCTCTTGAGGCAAATGCGCCTACTGGTAGCCCGCCACCAACAACCTTTCCGTAAGTTACAATATCCGCATCAATTCCTGTGTATTCTTGTGCTCCTCCAAAAGAAAGTCTAAATCCAGTCATCACTTCATCAAAAATTAAAAGAGACCCAGAATTGCTACAAATTGATCTTAAGTTTTTTAAAAAATTTTTTTCAGGTGGAATACATCCCATATTACCAGCAACAGGTTCTATTATTAAACATGCAATCTCCTTTTTATATTTATCAAAAATTTTTTCAACACTATTTAAATCATTGTAATTTGCAATCAAAGTATCCTTGGCGTTTGATTTTGTTACTCCAGGGCTGTTAGGCTGACCAAAAGTAACAGCACCGCTACCAGCCTCAATTAAAAACGAATCAGAATGACCATGATAACATCCCTTGAATTTTACAATTTTGTCTCTTCCTGTAAATCCCCTAGCCAAGCGAATTGCACTCATACAGGCTTCAGTTCCCGAATTTACAAATCTAATTTTGTCAATATTTTTAATATTGGAAACAATTAGTGAAGCCAACTCAGATTCTAACTCAGTTGGGATACCGTACGAGGTTCCCTTTTCTGCTTGAGACACTATTTTTTCAATAATTTCTTTTTTGGCATGACCCAAAATCATTGGACCCCAACTGGAAATATAATCTATATATTTGTTGTCGTCCTCGTCAAAGAGATAAGCTCCTTTTGCTTTTTTAATGAAAATTGGTGTTCCTCCAACTGACTTGAAGGCTCGAACAGGAGAATTTACTCCTCCAGGTATGACTTTTTTCGCTTCTTCAAATAATTGACTACTTCTTTTGTAAATCATTTACTTGTTTGGTATGATGAGTTCCTGTCCAATATAAATTTTGTTGTCATTAATCTGGTTCATTTTAACTATTGTTTTGATTTCAATATTAAATTTTTTTGATATTGAAAATAAAGTGTCTCCTTTTGAAACCCTGTAAAAAAACAACTCTCTTTTATTAGAATCTTTTTTTGTATTATTTTTCGCATGCCTGTCAAATCGTTTTAAATTTAAACGCTCAATCAAGTTAATCAATTTCAAGGGATATTTTTTATCTGTTGCATAACCTGCTTTTTTTAATCCATATGCCCATTGCTTGTAATTTTTGATATTATAATCAAATAAAAAGGCATAACGAGGTCTCATTGTTAAAAAAAGTGAGTGATCGCGATAGGATTCTTTTGGGTCTTTGTATTTACGAAAACATTCTCCTTTTTTATCATCATCATGATAGATTTTTTTACCACTCCATTCCTTATGGCATTTGATTCCAAAATGGTTATTCCCTTTAACAGCTAGTCTACCTTCACCATAACCAGACTCAAGTAAACCCTGAGCAAGTGTTATGCTCGCTGGGATCTTGTATTCTTTCATTTCCTCAATTGCGATAGGCGCAAACTCAGATATGTATTTGTCTATTTTTTGATCATTTGACAGAATAGAGTTTTTCCTAGTATTAATATTTTTACTGACAACTTCTATTTTTTTTTCTTTTTTTGAGGATTTGAAGGTTAATACCTTGCAGCCAATTTGAAATATTAAAATTATACAGTAAAAAATCATTTTAATAAAAGTCCCCCCTTTTTTTTCTGCAAAAAGTTGAAACCTTCTATACCCTGTAGCCCTCCTGTATGGATAAACAAAATATTTTTCCCCCAACTCCATTTATGATTGTTTATTAAAGTAAAAATACCAAAAAGAACTTTTCCTGTGTATATTGGGTCAAGTGGAATTTTATATTTTTTTTTAAATGAATTTATAAATAAGATAAGTTCATTATTAAATCTACCAAATCCACCGAAAGTAAATTCTTTGATTAACGTATAATTGATCGATGGATCTATACTATTTGAAATATAATTAATCCTAGATCTATCATTTACTGATAGGAAACCTAAGATTTTTTGGTCATTCTTTATAGACCTACTTACTCCAATCATTGTTCCACCTGTACCCACAGCTAGACATATTGCATCAAAAGTGAGATCGAAACCCCCAACTATTTCGGAGCTTCCTTTAATACCAAAATCATTATCTCCTCCCTCAGGAATAAAATAAAGATTTCTTTGTGATAAAAATTTTTGTACTTTTTTTGAAAAAAATTTGAGCTTATAATCCTCCCTTTTTAAGTACTCTAAATGCATTCCAGTATTTATGCAATGTTCAATAGTTGGATTTGACTTTGTATCCATCTCATCTCCTCTAACAAATCCAAAAGACTTTATTCCAAAATGTTCACATAAACTTGAAGTTGCAGCCAGATGATTTGAAAAAGGGCCCCCAAATGTAACAATACCGTCATATTTGTTTTTGTAAAATTCAATTAAGTTATATTTTAATTTTTTGTATTTGTTGCCCGTTAAATATAAATCAGACGCGATTTCTCGTTTTACTGTGATGTTAACATCCTTTATTTTACCTAAAGAAAAGTATTGGCTTTTTAGAGATATCATTTTACAAAGATTAATTACTAGTTTTAATTTTTAAAATAATTAATTTTTTTAGTTAATTTTAAGTAAGGCATGATGTTTGTTCTGTTATTTAAAAAAAAATATGAAGAATTTATTAATACTGTGTTTAGGAATTTTAATTTTCAGCTGTTCATCAGTGAGAGTTTTTTCCGATTTTGATAATTCTATAAACTTTGAAAATTATAAATCTTTCGCTTTTTTCAAACCTGGAATTGAAGAAGTTGAAATTTCAGATTTAGATAAAAGGAGGATTTTAAAGAGTATAGAAAAAAGTTTAGAAGAAAAAAATTTAGTCTTATCTAGTAA
>CACONV010000015.1 GCA_902628605.1 uncultured Bacteroidota bacterium | reverse complement strand
AATATTTTATTTCTGTATAAATAACAGGTAATAAAACACCGTCTTCTTCCATCTTTTTATATGATATCCCCAGTTTATCAAGCCATTCTAGCCTAGCAGCTTCAAAATATTTTAGGTAGTTACTGTGATGAACAAACCCCATTTGGTCAGTTTCACAATACCTAACTTTTAAAGTTGATGATTCAAATTGAAATTTCAAAATACTGAAAAATGATATGCTCATAATTTCTAAAAAAAAAAGTTTAAAATCAATACCAAAAGATGTTTTTTTTTATTTTTTTTTTAGCATATTTGATTTATCTAAATTGAAAAACCCAAAACAATATTAAAAAGAAAATTATATAGTTATTTAAATGCATAAAACTGCTGAATCTTCCTGGAATAATTGTTTAAGTTTTATCAAAGACAATATTCAGCCTCAAGCATATAAAACATGGTTTGAACCGATCAAACCTTTGAAATTAAATGACAATGCCTTAAGTATTCAGGTGCCAAGTAAATTTTTCTATGAATGGTTGGAAGAGCACTACATTAAACTTTTAAAAATTGCTCTAACCAAAGAATTAGGTGAAGCCGCTCGTCTTGTTTATGTGATTAAAATGGAAAATACTTATGGAAATAAAAAACCTTTTACTGAAAGTATTCCAAGTAACCAACAAGAGAATTTTCAATCGCAGCAGGTTGATGCCCCATTAAATAGTCTAAATGGTCAACTGAAGAATCCTTTTGTAATACCTGGAATCAGAAACCTCAATATTGAATCTCAATTGAACCCTAACTATAATTTTCAAAACTTTTTAGAAGGTGATTCAAACAGGTTAGCTAGATCCGCCGGGATTGCCGTTGCCAACAAACCAGGTGGTACATCGTTTAATCCATTATTAATTTTTGGAAATGTTGGTTTAGGGAAAACTCATTTAGCACACGCGATAGGTGTAAAAATTAAAGAAAAGTTTCCTGACAAGACAGTTCTATATATCTCTGCAGAGAAGTTTACACAGCAATACATTGAATCAGTAAAAAAAAATACAAGAAATGACTTTATTCACTTCTACCAGATAATTGACATACTAATAATAGACGATGTTCAATTTTTGTCAGGTAAATCGGGTACACAAGATGTTTTTTTTCACATTTTTAATCATCTCCACCAAAACGGAAAACAAGTAATAATTACATCTGACAAAGCTCCTGTAGATATGCAAGATATTGAACAAAGACTTCTATCAAGATTCAAATGGGGATTGTCGGCTGAATTGCAACAACCAAATTATGAAACAAGGTTTTCTATACTAAAAAACAAGCTATACAGAGATGGTGTCGTTATTGACGACGAAATAGTTGATTACATAGCAAAAAATATAAAAAGTAATATAAGGGAACTAGAAGGTGCCATAATTTCATTAATAGCACAATCTTCATTTAACAAACTTGAAGTGACAATTGAATTAGCAAAAGAAATTGTAGATAAATTTGTTAAAAACACCAAAAGAGAGGTTAGCATTGACTATATTCAGAAAGTAGTTTCGGAATATTTTCAAATGGATGTGGAAACCCTTCAGTCAAAAACTAGAAAGAGACACATTGTACAAGCAAGACAATTAGCTATGTATTTTGCAAAAAAATTTACTAAAGCTTCACTTGCAAGCATAGGAAGTCAAATAGGTAAAAGGGATCATGCTACTGTTTTACATGCCTGTAAAACAGTAGATAATTTATCCTTTACAGATAAGCAATTCAGAAAATATGTCGAAGATTTAAATAAAAAACTAACTCTTTGATATGCACAAACCTGGAGATGTGCTTATGGTGTGTTTAGGAAACATTTGCAGGTCACCTCTGGCTCAAGGTGTTTTTGAGAATATGTCTAAAAAGTTTAATGTAAAAGTAGATTCTGCTGGTGTTGCAAATTACCATGCTGGGTATCCCCCTGACAAAAGAAGTATCTATGTAGCACAAAAAAATGGAGTTGATATTAGTACTCAAAAATCAAGGCAAATAAGAGCGAAAGATTTTAACGACTTTGATTATATTTTTGTAATGGACAAACAAAATTTTTATGATATTAAAGATCTTATATCATATCATAAAGCGAATTCGGTCATCCAACTTTTAAACGATCCATTTGAGATAGAAGACCCTTATTATGGCAATGATGAAGGATTTGAGATAGTCTACGATAAAATCTATCAAGGTTGCAAAAGAGTAATAGATAATTGGAAATAAAAAAATCAACACTTTACATAATACCAAGTTTTATAGGGAATAATGATACCTTAGAGCATATATCTAGTTACAACTTGAGAATTATAAATCAAATAAGATATTTTATTGTAGAAAGTGAAAAAAAATCAAGAAGATTTATAAAAAAAATTTTACCCGAAAAAAATCAAGATGATTTATTTTTTTTTCAAATAAATAAAAATAAAAACTATTTAGATGTTGAAAATTATTTGAATCCACTAAAAAAAGGAGAAAACATGGGACTAATGTCAGATTCGGGAAATCCTGTTATTGCAGACCCCGGTGCCTCAGTAATAAACTCAGCCCATATTTTAAAAATCAACGTCAAACCTCTAGTTGGCCCATCCTCAATTTTACTTGGATTAATCTCTTCTGGAATGAATGGGCAAAAATTTACATTTACTGGTTATCTACCAATAAATATTAAAGAAAGAACAAAACAGTTAAAATATTTAGAAAAAAAATCTATAAAATATTATGAAACTCAAATTTTTATTGAAACGCCATATAGAAACAATCAACTTTTAGCTTTAATGAAAAAAGTATTATCTCCAAATATTCAACTTTCAGTTGCATCATGCTTGGATTCAAAAGAAGAAAAAATTATTAGTTTACCAATTCGTGATTGGAAAAAGGAAAAAATAAATCTCGACAAAAAACCAACTGTATTTTTGATTGGTATTATATAATATAACCTACTTTTTTTTTCTTAACCAATTTAAGTAAACCCTTCTGTAATTATTGTGATCTCTCAAGTTTTTTGAAAATGAGTGATAACCTGGCTTATTTGGATTTGCAACAAAGTATAAATAGTCATGTTTTTTATAATTTAAAACTGCGTCAATTGAAGAAATATCAGGCATGCAAATTGGACCTGGTGGTAAACCAAAATATCTATATGTATTGTATTTAGAATTTAAATTTAAATCTTTAAAAAGTACTCTTTTAATAATCTTTTTAAAATTATTCTCATTTTTTTTCATAGAATAAATAACAGTGGGATCCGCTTGAAGTTTAATTTTTTTATTAAGCCGATTTAAATATACTCCTGCAATGACAGGCCTTTCTATATTTTTAGATGATTCTTTATTAACTATTGAAGCCAGAATACTAACTTGTATTGGGGTTAAATTAATTTCTTTAGCTCTAGAAAGTCTTTCCTCATTCCAAAATTTTAAGTATTCCCTATACATTCTTTTTTGAAAGTTAACAGAGCTTGTATTCCAAAATAATTCATAAGAATTTGGGATGTACATTGAAAGTGCGTTGTATGAATTAAATCCATTTTTTTTTAGAAATTCTTCATTTAAAAGTTGATTAATCAGATCTAGACTGTCAACTTCTAATTGGTTTGATATAACTGACGCTAAATTTTCAATTCTTTCCAAGTTGTTAAAAGTAAGGTTGACTGGAATGTTATTAACTCTTAAGTTATTTATAAGTTGGTTGTTATTCATTGATTTTTCAATTATATATCTACCTGGCTTTATATTTTTGTCAAACTTTTTCAACTTAGATGCAAGTCTAAAACTTGTTTTAGATTTAAGATGAGGGCTTATAATTTTGAAAAATTCCGTAAAAGACGTGTTTTTTTTAATATAAAATTCTAATTTTTTATTTTCAACTAAGATATTAGACACTAGAAAAAGCCAACAAAAAATAACAACCAAAAAGAATAAAAAAAAAGATAACAGAATAAGATATTTTTTATTATTCACTACCCAAAATTTTCTGAAATAACACTTCATCTATATATTGACCATCAAGATAATTCCAATCCTTTTTAATTCCGATTTCCACGTAACCCAGCTTCTTAAACAAATCCAAACTATTTTTGTTATCTATCCTCACATTGACATATAATTGATGAATCTGTAAATTTTTTCTTGAATAATCTTCAATTAATTTGACTGATTTTATGGCATAGCCCTTTTTTCTTTGGTTGTTATTTATGACTATACCAATCCCAGCACGGTGATTAATCGGGTCAAAATCAAATAAATCAATCAATCCGACAGGATATTTATTTTCAATACTTATAACAAAACGAAACTGTTTTTCTGAAAAAATGTCATGATTCGATTCCTTGATATATTTTTCAAGATAATATTTTGAAAATGGAAGTATCGTATAAGATATTTCCCAGAAATCCCTATTATTCTCAATTTCAAACAAAAACTCTAAATCGTCTAGTTCAAGGGCTCGAAGATAAATTTTGTCTGCTCTCATCAATATTCTCCTTTAAAAACAAATCTTGTAGGTCCTTCGAGATAAATATTCTTATATCCGTTTTTTGAGGTTTCAAACGAAATAATTAATTCTCCCCCTTTAGTTTTAATTATTATTTCACTTTGATTTGTTAACCTCATTGCATGAGCTGCTATCGCAACGGCAGTAGCACCTGTCCCACACGATAGGGTTTCATCTTCAACTCCACGTTCATATGTTCTAATTTCAAATTTTTTATCGTTTATTTTATTAAAAAAATTAACATTTGTACCATCAGGAGAGTACCTATTAGAAAAACGAATTGATGAACCCAAATTTTTTACTGATATTTTATTTAAATCATCAATCATTTCAACGTGGTGAGGAGAACCAGAATTTAAATATGCTTTATTATCAAATAGATGAATATTATAAATATTTTTCATTTTTAAAGACACCAAATTTCTATTTGAAATTGTTGCTGTATAAATTCCTTCAGATGTTTCAATTTTTGCTATTTTTTTATTGATGCCTAAACTTAATGAAAAAGAAAAAAGACACCTAGTTCCATTACCGCATAATGAGCTTGTTTGGCCATTCGAATTGTAATAAATCATTTTAAAATCTGCAATTTTAGATTTCTTCAAAATAATTAATCCATCAGATCCAATTCCAAAATTCCTGTCACAAATTGTTTTTATTTTATCTGAATTTAAATCATATAAATTATTTCTGTCATCTATTAACACAAAGTCATTTCCTCCCGATTCGTATTTCTCAAATTTTATTTTCATTGAAGTTTTATATTTTTATTGTTAAAATGGAGTTAAATGAAAAATTGTAAACTTAATACGAAGTTATTATTTATAAAATTTGTACAAAATAATTAAGTAATGAAAACATATTTGAAGTTTTGGTTTCTCTTTATGATTTTTTTTTCATGCTCAAATGAAAAGAAATCTAAAGATACTATTAGCGAATTATATCCTCGTTCAGTCAACTTTACTCCTTCTTTAAACAGAGTTCTTGCTCAACCTGTTGATTTCGTTGAAGCTGCTGAAAAAAGTATTAATGCTGTTGTTCATGTTAAAAACACCTCAATTGTTTCAGATGACTTTTCTTATTTGGATTATTTTTACGGCAGAAATAGAAACCCTCAAAACCGAATTGGAACTGGTTCAGGTGTAATTGTCTCACCAGATGGTTTAATTATAACGAATAACCATGTTATCGAGGATGCAAGTAAAATTGAAGTTACAACTAATGATAACATAAGATACGAAGCAAAACTTGTTGGAACTGACCCTTATACTGACATTGCTGTATTAAAAATTCAAACTCAAAAATTACTTCCCTACCTCTATTTTGGTAATTCAGATAATACAAAAATTGGCGAATGGGTTTTAGCTATTGGAAACCCATTCAACTTAAATTCTACAGTTACAGCGGGAATTATTAGTGCCAAATCTAGAGATTTAAATAAACTTGATAGAAGAAATCAGTCTTTTATTCAAACAGATGCAGCTGTAAACCAAGGTAACAGTGGAGGTGCATTAGTTAATTTAAGCGGTGAATTAATTGGTATTAATACTGCAATTACAACAATTTCAGGAGGTTTTGAAGGTTATTCTTTTGCAGTTCCGAGTAATATAGCGAGAAAGGTTTTCGAAGATATTATAGAATTTGGAACTAATCAAAAAGGAATGTTAGGAGTTCAGGGCTTTGCAATTTCTCCTGAATTTGAAAAATTCATAAACGAAAATAACATCAAACAGACTGAGGGTTTTTATGTAAGTAGCGTCCTAGAAAATATGGGTGCTTTTAATGCTGGAATAAAAAAAGGAGATGTTTTAATTTCTGTGGATAATATAAAAATTAAAAAATTTTCTGACTTAACAGGATATCTTGAGAGCAAAAGACCAGGCGATAAAGTGAAATTAGGATTCTTTAGAAATGACATAAAAAAATACTTAATGGTAAAATTAGAAAAAACAAAAACTGTACAGTTTTTAAATATGACCCTTTCTAATTTAACGAAAAAAGAAAAAGAAAACTTGAATGTTGAAAGTGGACTCAGGATTGTTGATTCGGGAGAATTTTTAAAAGGCCAAATAGAGGATAATTCAATTTTAATTGATATCAATGGGAATTCAATTGATGCGGTAGACCAAGTTTTGCAAATGCAACCAGAAAGTGTAAAATGGTTAACTTACATTAACCCTAACGGAGAAAAAATTCGATTGCGCTTTTAGATTTAACTTATATGAGAATTGATATATTATCACTATTCCCCGACATAATTAAAAACTCCTTAGAACATTCTATTATCAAAAAAGCTTTAAACAAAGATTTAATATCTATTAATTATCACAATATCAGAGACTTTTCAAAAAACAAACAAAAAAAAGTTGATGACTACCAATATGGAGGAGGAAGTGGTATGGTGCTTATGATACAGCCCATCTATGATTGTATAAAAAAGTTAAAAGGAGATCGTGATTATTCATATATAATCTATTTGACTCCCGAGGGAGAAAAACTCACTCAAAAATCAAGTAATAAGTTTTCTTTATCAGAAAATATAATATTGATTTGTGGACATTATAAGGGTATAGATCAAAGAATTAGACAACATTTAGTAACTAATGAAATTTCTATCGGTGATTATGTTTTATCTGGAGGAGAGCTTGCAGCAGCTGTATTTTGTGACTCAATTATAAGATTAATTCCAGGAGTATTAGGAGATGAATCATCAGCATTAACAGATAGTTTCCAAGACAATAGACTATCAGAACCTGTCTACACTCGCCCAGAAAATTACAAAGGATTAAAAGTTCCAAAAATTTTAATTTCTGGAAATAATAAAGAGATTGAAAGATGGAGAGATAAAAAATCTTTTGAAAGGACTAAAAAACACCGACCTGATTTACTATGAAACGAAGGTTAATAAGTTAATATATGGATGTAGAATATTGTTTTGACGAAAAAATAATTGTATTTTTGCAGTCTCATAATCATAAACATGAATGCTATCATAAAAAGCATACAAGAACAATTAGTTGAAAATAAAAATTTTCCTTCATTTAAGGCAGGTGATACTGTAACTGCCTATTACGAAATCCGTGAAGGTGAAAAAATAAGAACTCAATTTTTTAAAGGTGTTGTAATTCAAATTAAAGGTGAGGGTTTGAACAAGACATTTACTATTAGAAAAATGTCAGGGACAATTGGAGTAGAAAGAATATTTCCATTGAACATGCCAACTCTTCAAAAGATTGAAATTAACAAGAAAGGAAAAGTGAGAAAATCAAGAATTTTTTATTTTAGAAAGTTAAGAGGTAAAAAAGCGAAGATTAAAGAACTTCAAATATAGATAAAAGTCGCTTATGCGACTTTTTTAATTTTTATGTAACAAAAATGATTAAAAAAATCAAAGTAAAAAGTCCTGTAGTAGAAATGGATGGGGACGAAATGACAAGAGTCATATGGAAGTTTATAAAAGAAAAATTGATTCTTCCTTACTTGGATATTGAAATTAAGTATTTTGATTTAGGTATAAAAAATAGAGATTTTACTAATGATTTAGTAACCGTAAAAGCTGCGGAAGCAATTAAAAAATTTAATGTAGGAATTAAGTGTGCAACTATTACTCCTGATGAACAAAGAGTTCAAGAGTACACTTTAAAAAAAATGTGGCGTTCTCCAAATGGAACGATTAGAAATATTGTTGGAGGAACTGTATTCAGAGAACCTATTATTATGAAAAATATACCGAAATATGTTCAAGGGTGGGATAAACCTATTTGTATTGGTAGGCACGCATTCGGAGACCAATACAAAGCTACAGATATAGTAACACACGGTAAAGGGACTTTGACAATGACATTTACTCCCGAAAATGGAGACGAAACCTTAACATGGGAGGTATATAATTTTCAAGAAGATGGTGTCGCTATGGCTATGTATAATATTGAGTCATCTATTTATGGGTTTGCAAGATCATGTATGAATCAAGCTATCTCAAAAAGATGGCCCCTCTATCTCTCGACAAAAAATACAATATTGAAAGCATATGATGGAAGATTTAAAGATATTTTTCATGACGTCTATGAAAATGAATTTAAAGAAAAGTTCAGAAAAATTGGAATTTTTTATGAACACAGACTCATAGACGATATGGTTGCAGCAGCCATGAAATGGAAAGGTGGTTTTGTTTGGGCGTGTAAAAACTACGACGGGGATGTCCAGTCTGATACTGTCGCTCAAGGATTTGGGTCTTTAGGTTTAATGACTTCCACACTTGTAACTCCAGACGGGAATACATTAGAAGCTGAAGCAGCTCATGGTACAGTAACTAGACACTATAGAGAGCATCAAAAAGGAAAACCCACTTCAACTAATCCAATTGCTTCAATTTTTGCATGGACTCGTGGACTTACACATAGGGCTAAAATAGATAGAAATTCAAAACTCAAAAAATTTTGTATGTTGTTAGAAGAAGTTTGCATAAATGTTGTTGAGAGTGGTTTTATGACAAAAGACTTAGCTATGCTGCTTCATAAAGAAAATTTAAATTCAAATCATTACCTAAATACTCAAGATTTTTTAAACCTCATTAAAGATAATTTGGATAAAAAGTTAGATTTTTTAAACAAATAATTGATTTTAGTGAAATAATAGAAATGTCAATCAAAAAAGTTACAGAGCAAGACTCAATTTATGAAAATTTAGAAAAACTTTCTACTTCTGAGTTGATTAATTCAATTCATAATGAAGACAAAAAAATTTGTTCTTCGGTACAAAAAGTTCTTCCATCAATTTCTAAGCTTGTTGATGCATTGGTTTCTAAACTTTCATCCAAGGGTAGATTATTTTATATTGGAGCTGGTACTAGTGGGAGATTAGGTGTTTTAGATGCTACAGAATGTCCACCAACTTTTGGAACACCTGATTGGAAAGTTAATGGAATAATTGCAGGAGGTACTGATGCACTATATAAAAGTGTCGAACACGCAGAAGATTCAAAGACTCAGGCGTGGCAGGATCTTTGTGATAAAAAAATAAATAAAAAGGATTTTGTAATTGGAATTGCTGCATCTGGGACTACCCCTTATGTTGTTGAAGGTATAAAATCATGTAATAAATACGGTATTTCAACCGGCTCTATTTGTTGCAATTTTAATACCCCTTTAGCAAAATTTTCAAAATTTCCAATAGAAGTTGTAGTTGGTCCAGAATTTATTACTGGGAGTACTAGGATGAAAGCTGGCACCGCTCAAAAAATGATTTTGAATATGATAACTACGTCCGCAATGGTTAAACTAGGACATATTAAAGGAAATAAAATGATAGATATGCAAACAAATAATAATAAACTTAAAGAAAGAGCAATTAGAATCATTGAAAAAAGTTTAGGCATATCAAAAGATAAAGCTTCGGAATTGTTCAAAGAGTTCGGTAGTATAAGAAAAGTGATTGAAAACCAGCAATTGAAATGAATAATACTCTTTTTAAAAAGTCTTTAAGAAAAATTTTTTACTTTATAGTTTTATGTTTTGTTTCGCCTATTGTAATTATGCAAGCGTTTAAAAATCAAGAAAATATTCTTTTTTTTCCAGTTCTATTGCTTGGAGTTTTTCTTTCATCAGTTGCAGTAGCAATGGGTTATATAGGTATAAATCAATTAGTCAAATCATTGATTGGAAAAATAAAGAAAGATTGATTTATATTTACAATGCAAATTCATAAGAAGTATTATTGTTTTCAAATATGATAGAAATAGTTCTCAAAAACGGGTCTTCTAAAAAGTATGAGAAAGGAGTTTCTGCATTTAACATTGCAAAAGATATAAGTGAAGGTTTAGCTAGAAATGTCTTATCAGCTAATTTTAACGGATCAACAATAGAACTATCGACAAAAATTTACGAAAGTGGAAAATTAAACTTTTACACATGGAATGATGATGAAGGAAAATCCGCATTCTGGCATTCTTCGGCTCATATTCTTGCCCAAACTATTTTGAGTATTTATCCGAATGTTAAACTTACTATTGGACCATCAATTGAAAATGGATTTTATTATGATTTTGATTTAGGGGATGAAACCATTTCAGAGAAGGATTTTTCTAAAATTGAAAAAAAATTTATTCTCCTTGCGTCCAAAAAAAGCGAGTTTAAAATGAAATTTTTATCAAAAATAGATGCAGAAAATTACTACAGAAAAGAAAAAAATCCATATAAACTTGAATTAATTGAAGATTTGAAAGATGGAGAAATTACGTTCTGTGATCACTCAGATTTTAGCGATCTTTGTAAAGGAGGTCACATCCCCCACACAGGTTTAGTGAAAGCTGTTAAACTAACAAACGTAGCTGGTGCATATTGGAGAGGTGACGAAAATAATAAGCAATTAACTAGAATCTATGGGATTTCATTTCCAAAACAAAAACTTTTAAAAGAATATAATACTTTAATTGAAGAGGCTAACAAAAGAGACCATAGGAAAATAGGTAAAGAGTTGAACCTATTTACTTTTAGCACTCGAGTCGGTTTAGGTCTTCCACTATGGCTTCCAAAAGGAACTGATTTAAAAAATAGATTAGAAAATTTTTTAAAAAAGGCACAAGATAAAGCTGGTTACGAGTTAGTCGAGTCACCTCACATCGGTAAAAAAGAATTGTATGAAACCTCAGGTCATTATGAAAAATACGGGTTAGACAGTTTTCAGCCAATTGAAACTCCAGGAAAAAAAGAGACTTTTCTTTTAAAGCCAATGAATTGTCCTCATCATTGTGAAATTTATAACTCACAAAATTGGAGTTATAAAGATTTACCGAAAAGATACGCAGAGTTTGGTACAGTATACAGGTATGAACAAAGTGGAGAGCTGCATGGACTAACAAGAGTCAGAGGATTCACTCAAGATGATGCACATATATTTTGCACCCCTGACCAATTAGAGGAAGAATTCGTAAAGGTAATAGATTTGGTGTCATATGTTTTTAAAGCGGTAAGTTTTAATAACTTTAATGTTCAAGTATCTTTGAGAGACCCAAAAACACCAGAGAAGTATATTGGTTCAGAAAAAAATTGGAATTTAGCAGAAAATGCTATTTTAAAAGCTGCTGATTTGAAAAAATTAGATTATAAAATTGAATATGGTGAAGCAGCATTTTACGGTCCTAAATTAGATTTTATGGTAAAAGATGCTTTAGGAAGAAAATGGCAGCTAGGCACCATCCAAGTTGATTATAATTTACCAGAAAGGTTCGACCTAAAGTATAAATCTAAAGAAAATACTTTTTTACGCCCTGTTATGATTCATAGAGCCCCATTTGGGAGTTTAGAAAGATTTGTTGCTATTTTACTAGAACACACAAGTGGGAAACTTCCACTATGGTTGATTCCAGATCAATTAATAATTTTAACTCTTTCTGAAAAGTATGAAAAATACGCAGAAAAAGTTTTAAATAAGATGAAAATTAACGAAATTCGCGCTCTAATTGATAATAGAAACGAAACGATAGGGAAAAAAATTAGAGATGCTCAGTTAAAAAAATATCCCTACATGTTAATAATTGGTGAAAAAGAAATGAAAGACGACGTTGTGTCAGTAAGAAATATTAGCGATGGTGATTTAGGATCCTTGACAACTGAAACTTTTATCGAAAAATTGTCATCGGAGATTAAAAATAGTTATTCATTTGAAGTTTAATTTAAAATATTTGTCATAGCAATTCGAAGAAGAAGATCCAATAGACCTGGTAGGATAATAAAGGAAAATCCACATCTTATCAATGAAAAAATACTTGCAACACAAGTAAGGTTGGTGGGTGACAACATTCAAACTGGAGTATATACCAAACAGAAGGCTCTTCAAATGGCAAACAACTTAGATTTGGATTTAGTAGAGATTTCAGGAAAAGCTGTTCCACCCGTATGTAAAATTTTGGAATACAAGAAATTCCTTTACGAACAAAAGAAAAGAGATAAGGCACTAAAGTCTAAAACAACGAAAGTTGTTATCAAGGAAATTAGATTTGGACCTCAAACAGATGAACATGATTACTTATTTAAAAGAAAACATGCTGAAAAATTTTTGAGAGATGGTGCAAAATTAAAAGCTTTTGTTTTCTTTAAAGGAAGATCAATTATATTTAAAGAACAAGGACAAATTCTATTATTGCGGTTAGCGCAAGATTTAGAAGAATATGGAAAGGTTGAACAATTGCCAAAGTTGGAGGGAAAAAGGATGATTATGTTCATAAACCCGAAAAAAATTAAATAATTCAAACTCAAAACTATGCCAAAAATGAAAACCAAATCAAGTGCGAAAAAAAGATTCAAATTAACAGGCACTGGTAAAATAAAGAGAAAAAATGCATTTAAAAATCATATTTTAACAAAGAAATCAAAAAAAAGAAAATTAAAACTAACTCATTCTAGTCTTGTTCATAAAAGTGACCTACAGAACATAGAACAACAGTTAAGATTAAAATAGTATTATTTTTAAAAAAAATGTAAAAAATGCCAAGATCACAAAATTCAGTTGCCTCTAGAAACAAGAGGAAGAAAATCCTTAAACAAGCAAAGGGATATTACGGTAGAAGAAAAAATGTTTGGAAAGTTGCTAAAAATGCTGTTGAAAAAGGACTGCTATATTCGTATAGAGATAGGAAAAACAAAAAAAGATCTTTTAGACTATTATGGATAATAAGAATAAATGCTGCTGCAAAGTTAAATGGTAGTTCCTATAGTAAATTGATTTCAAACTTAAAATCTAAAAAAGTAAACTTAGACAGAAAAGTTTTATCCGACATTGCAATGAATAACCCAGATACTTTTAGTAAAATCGTAAATAAAGTAAAATGAATATTAAAAAGGAGTATCGTCTTTATCATCGAAACCTCCTTCGGTAGGGTCCCTCCTCTTTTTAAGTTCATTTATTTTTGAGGGATATTCGAATGATGAATCCATGTGATTTAAATTTTCAAATTTCCCTAGTTGTGGAGTAAATTTGAGCCTTATTGTGTCCAAACCCCCATTTCGATGTTTTGCTACTATGAAATCTGCTTGTCCCTCTGATGAAGACCTGTCATCGTCATCCCACTCATCTATGCCATAATACTCTGGTCTATAAATAAATGAAACAATATCTGCGTCTTGTTCAATTGCACCTGAATCTCTTAAGTCTGACAATATTGGTCTTTTAGTTCCTCCTCTAGTTTCCACAGCTCTGGACAATTGAGATAGAGCGATTACAGGTACATTTAATTCTTTAGCTAAGGCCTTTAAATTTCTTGAAATCGAAGATATTTCCTGTTCTCTATTTCCGGTTTTATTTATTGTCCCGGAGGTCATTAATTGCAAATAATCAACAATGATCAATTTGATTCCATGTTTAGAGGATAATCGTCTTGCTTTTGCCCTAAGATCGAAAATGGACAAAGAGGGACTGTCGTCAATATAAAGAGGTGCTTTTTCCAGGTCACCAACTTTTACATTTAGCTGCTCCCATTCGTGGCTTTCAAGCTTTCCGGTTCTTAATTTTTCTGATGTCAACCCAGTTTCAGCGGAAATTAATCTTGTAATTAGTTGTACTGAAGACATTTCTAAAGAAAAGAAAGCTACTGGAGTTTTTTTAAGAACAGCCATATTCCTTGCCATCGACAAAGTAAGAGCGGTCTTACCCATTCCGGGTCTTGCAGCTATAATTATCAGGTCACTTGGTTGCCATCCTGAGGTAAGTAAATCTAGTTTGTCAAATCCTGTTGCCACTCCACTCAATCCATCTTTATTTGAAATATCCTCGATTCTTTTTTTCGCTTGAATTACCAAACTTTGAGCTGTTTCTGAAGATCTTTTAATATTGCCTTGGGTAATCTCATATAATTTAGATTCGGCCTCATCTAATAAATCAAAAACATCTACTGAATCTTTAAACGAGTTTTCTATAATTTCATTTGATATTCTAATTAATGATCTTTGTATAAACTTTTGAAGTATAATTCTGGCATGAAATTCAATATTTGCAGAGGTTGAGACTTTTTTTGACAATTGAACCAGATAAAAATCACCTCCAACTTTTTCTAATACGCCCATCTTTCTGAGCTTAGCTGAAACTGTTAAAAGGTCAACTGGCTCCGAAGACTGAAAAAGACTATAGATAGCTTCAAAAATATTTTGGTGAGACTCTTTATAAAAAGCGTCTTTTTGAAGGATATCAATTACTTCATCAACACCTTTTTTATCAATCAACATTGCCCCAAGCACTGCCTCTTCCAAATCTAACGCTTGTGGTGGAATTTTTCCTGAACCTAAATTAAAAATCCCTTTATTGAAACTTTTTGACGATATTAATTGTTCTCTTTTTTCCACATTTAAATGTAAAAAAAAGAATGATTAATTCTTTCTTAAAAAAATTAAAGTATTAGAAAACAGTCAACACTAAGTGTTTATAATTATGATAAAATTGTTAATACTTATAGATCCGATTAATTAACTCTTAAAAACCCCCATTTTTTCGAATTTGTTTCTCCTTGAATTAATTAAATCTTGAGGCGAAAGTTTTTCTAGTTCTAGAAATGATTTGGTTATTTCATTTCCGACAATTGTAAACATTTTTTCTCTATTTTGATGTGCTCCACCAAGGGGTTCTTTGATTATCTTGTCAATCAATTTTGATTTTTTCATATCCTGAGCGGTTAGTTTTAAAGACTCAGCTGCTGTTTCCTTGTACTCCCAGCTTCTCCACAATATAGATGAGCATGATTCAGGGGATATGACAGAGTACCATGTGTTTTCTAACATTAAAATTCTATCTCCAATTCCTATACCTAAAGCACCCCCAGAAGCTCCTTCCCCAATAATTATTGTAATAATTGGAACTTTTATTGAAAGCATATTAAAAATATTTCTAGCTATTGCCTCTCCTTGGCCTCTCTCTTCAGCTTCTTGTCCTGGGTAAGCTCCAGGTGTGTCAATTAAACATACGATAGGAATATTAAATTTTTCTGCCGATTTCATGACTCTTAAAGCTTTCCTGTAGCCTTCTGGATTAGCCATACCAAAATTCCTGTATTTTCTGGTAACTGTATTGTAACCCTTTTGAGTTCCAACGAACATAAAAGTTTGGTATTTAACCTTTCCCAATCCAGCAATCATAGCTTTATCATCCTTAATATTCCTATCACCGTGCAGTTCTAAAAATGAATTTCCACATATAGCTTTTATATAATCTAACGTGTAGGGTCGAGAAGGATGTCTAGATAGTTGGACTCTTTGCCATGGAGTTAAATTTCCATAAATTTTCTCTTTAGTTTTTTTTAGTTTCAGCTCCAATTTAGCACAGGTATCCGTAACATCAATATCGCTTTCACTTCCAATTATTTCGCATTTTGACAATTGTTCTTGAACTTCTTTTATCGGTAACTCAAAATCTAGATATTCCATTTCAATTAATTAATATAAAATTAAAGTTTTTAAGATATTTTTTTATACTTATATAAAATATTTCCTATAACTCCTAAGAATATAATTCCTGCTCCAATGTAAAATTGAATACTCATATATTCTTTTTCTCCAAAAATAATCAATGAAAAAAGAATACCATAAATAGGCTCAAGGTTTAATGACATCATCATAGTATATGGTGATATGAATTTTAAGATATATGTGGAAGCAACAAAAGCATATGCAGTACACAATGATCCTAAAATAAAAATATAAATCCAGTCAGTAAATTTAATAGAAATCAGCAATGGAAATTGAATATCAGAAAATAGTATAATGAATGAAATTATGAGTAGACCGAATAATATTTCATAAAAAGAAATTTGAAAAGATGAATGATTTTTTATCAAATATCCATTTAAAATAGAAAATAAGACCGATAACAAAGTACAAATTAGGGATATAAGAATAGCAAAATAGTTTTCATATTGTATTCCAAAAATTAGTACAAGTCCGACTACTGCGATTAATCCGAATACAAGTTCATGGATTCTAAATGGTCTTTTATAAAAAATGGGCTCTAGAAATGAGGTCATCAAAGATGCTGTAGACAAAATGGATAGAGTTAATGAAATAGAAGATATTTTTATTGAATAAAAAAATAAATACCAGTGAATGGATATTAATAGACCCCCTATAAAGAAATTAAAAAAACTTGAATTGCTCAATCTCAACGAATCTTTATAAATGAGAAATAAAAAAACAAAGATTAAAATTGCCGCAATTAATAATCTAAACCAAACAATTAAAATTGGGTCAAGAGTAATCAATACACCAAAAATGGATGTGAAACCCCACAAAAAAATCAAAAAATGTAAATGAATTAGGCTTTTGAAACTATCTTTTCGCATATCTCATTAGAAGGAATCCTGCACCTCCAAAAAATATTATAGGAGACCAAGCAGCAACGGCAGCTGAAAAGTTTGACTTGTTTACTAGAACAACTAAAACTTTATCAATAAAAATAAATAAAAACCCCATTAAAATTCCCATTGCAAGGTTCATTCCCATACCACCTCTTCTTCTCACGGAGGAAACAGATACTGATATTAAAGTTAGCACAAAAACGGATAATGGTAAGCTATATCTTTTATGTCTAACTAATAAATGTTGATTAATTAACTTAGATCCTGACTTAATTTCAGAGTTTATAAATTTATTTAAATCAAATAGAGTAAGTGTCTCGGCTTTGTAATTTAAAGGTGATAAATCTTGAATATTAAAATTAAAAATAGTATCCACTGAATTCATTTTTATTAAAACTTCCTCGTCTTCATAAATACTTCTTTTCCTAAAATTTAATAGACGAAATACAGAGTCAGACTTAATCCATCTAATTGACTGTGCCATGATTTTGAATTTTAATTTTTCATTTTCAAAATGTTCAAGGGTAAAATCCATTGCTCTTTCTCTTGTGGGGTTATAGCTACTTACATAAACAAATTCGTTTTTAGAAATTTGTTTAAACACTCTCGATGTATTTCTAATTTGAAATTTTTTATTCAAATACTTATAATTGAACTCATTAAAACCTTTACTAGCCTTAGGGACAACAAACATTCCAATAAAAAAGGAAATAATCGCTAGCAATGAAGCAGATATAAAGTATGGTCTGAGAAATCTTGAAAATGATACACCTGAACTCAAAATAGATATAATTTCTGTATTATTTGCTAGTTTCGATGTAAACCAAATTATTGATAGAAACAATAGGATTGGAAAAAGTAAGTTCCCAAAATACCACATGAAGTCAAAATAGTAGTCTATGATTTCATTAAATGGTATCTCATTTTCCTTAAACTTATCTATCCTTTCAGCAACATCAACCATAATTCCAATTGGAATAAATAAGAATAAAGCAACTAAAAAAGTAATTAAATAATTTTTGATTATGTAAGTATCTAAAATTTTAAGCATCTAAATCCTTGTATTTAATTTTTTCACTATTTTGTTTTTCCAAGATGCAAATTCACCGATCAATATTTTATCTCTTGCAATTTTTAATAGACTATTATAAAAATTTAAATTATGGATAGTAGCTATTTGCTTCCCAAGAATTTCATTTGCCATGAATAGATGTCTAAGATAAGCTTTAGAATAAAGATTATTAGAA
>CACONV010000014.1 GCA_902628605.1 uncultured Bacteroidota bacterium | reverse complement strand
TCTTTAAATCAATGCGTTTTTTCAATTTTTAAAATTTAATCTAAATGTAAGTTAAAAAAGTATTAATTAAATTTTGTTTTAACTACTTACCGGTTCGCCATATAAATCAAACTCGGTGACTTTCATAATTTTAACTTTACAAAAATCTCCTAGCCTTAGATAAAATTTTGATGCATCGACCAAAATTTCATTATCAACATCTGGAGAATCCATCTCAGTCCTACAAATAAAATTTTTACCTTCAACCCTGTCTACCATACATCTAAAAATTTTGTCAATTTTTTTGTAATTCATCTGTAAGGATATTTCTGCCTGTTGAGACATAATTTCACCTGCTCTTTTTTCTTTTTCTGACTCAGATACATCATCAATTAAATCAAAAGCGCTTGTATTTTCTTCATGAGAATAAGTAAAACAGCCTAAACGCTCGAATCTAGTTTCTTGAAGCCAATCTTTTAATTCTATAAAATCCTTTTCTTTTTCTCCAGGATATCCAACCATTACGGTGGTCCGCAATGCTATTCCTGGTACTTTATCTCTTATTTTATTTATTAAATCATTAATTTTTTCCTTACTACCCCCTCTTTTCATCGACTTCAAAATATGATTTGATATGTGTTGTATAGGCATATCGAGGTATTTACAAATTTTTCTCTCTCTTGACATAACATCTAAAATTTCCTCAGGAAAACCAGTAGGGAAAGCATAATGAAGTCTAATCCATTCTATCCCATCCACTTCACATAATTTGGACAAAAGAATATCGAGCATTCGTTTTTTGTAAATATCAATTCCATAATAAGTTAAGTCTTGTGCAATTAAAATTATTTCTTTAACCCCATTTTCAGCTAAGTTTTTAGCCTCAAAAATTAACTCTTCTATAGTCTTTGATTTATGATTTCCTCGCATTAAGGGAATTGCACAAAAAGAACAGGGTCTGTTACATCCTTCAGAGATTTTTAAATAGCTATAATGCCTAGGTGTAATTGTCTGCTTTTCTCCAAGCAAATTGTATCTGTAGTCAACCTCAAGTCTTTCTAATAATTGAGGTAAATCATTAGTTCCAAAATATTGATCCACCTCCGGAATATTTTTAATCAAATCCTTTTTATACCTTTCACTTAAACAGCCTGTTACAAATACTTTATCTATTTCACCAAGTTGTTTTTTCCTTACATTTTTTAAAATTGTATTTATAGATTCTTCTTTAGCTCTATCTATGAAACCACATGTATTTATAACTACAATGTTTCCATCTTTCTCATTAGATACATCTTTTCCACCATTTTTAAGATGACTAATTAAGACCTCAGAATCATAAATGTTTTTTGAACATCCTAAAGTTATTACGTTAATTTTATTTTTAATCGCTTTAGTTCTCATTTAGATTAAATACTTTTTGTAAAAAACTGAAAGTTAATTCCTGAACTCTAACATAATTTTTATTTACAAAATCGTGTGCTATTTCATGTCCTCCACCATCTTCAAATGCAATTTCTAGCTTCAAAGAATCTTCTGTTCCTAATTGCTTAAACATACTTCTCATGGCCTCCACGGATACAACATTATCTTGTTCTATTTCATTTTTATAATAAAATCCAGAAAAAGTTGGCACTTTAACTTTTCTAAATATATTTTCATTCATAGCTGTTTCTAATAACATTTGCATTTCAACAGGAGCTTCAAGACGATACTTAGTAGTCCAAAACTTTTCTTTATCTCTCCAAGTATCGGTAATGTAGTGATACTTGCCCCCCTCAACAAGTCTAACTATATATAGTCCCCAAGGTAAAGTGGCTACAAAATCAAGTGGGTGTGTAATTCTTATATTTGGTGCATACATCACTAGAGCAGCAACTTCAGGGTGATTTGCAGCCAGTGTAAGGGCAGCAGTACAACCAGTAGAAGTACACATTAAAATGACCTTCTCACCTATTATCTTGCCAAGGGCTAAAGCTTCACGTGCACTATCTAAATATTTTTCTCCTGTATATTCAATTAAAGGCTCTTTAGAATTTAATCCATGTGCAAAAAGTCTAGGCAAATAAATATTAGCATTTAATTTTTTAGCAATATTTGTGTGAACTGGAGATCCGTCTTGTGAAGAACCAGAAAAACCGTGTAGATAAACTATACTTAATTTAGTTTTTTTTGGAATTGAATCATAAAATATGATTCTAGATTCGTTTCCTTTTTTAATATTTTTAAATTTTGATTCATTGTAATTAACCCATGACTTGACTTCATTGATATTTAACTCAATTTTTGGTAAATCTTTATAAATTACAGGCTTTTGAATTTTGGGCCCAGCAAGAAAAATCAAAATAAAAAAACTAATAATTAGAATTGTCTTTTTCATTTAATTGAAAAATGAATTAATAAAGTTTTTGCTATCAAATATTTTCATATCATCAATACCCTCTCCTATTCCAATGTATTTAATCGGAATTTGAAATTGGTCACAAATTCCAATTACAACTCCTCCTTTAGCTGTTCCATCTAGTTTTGTGACAGCCAATGAATTTACGTCAGTTGATTCAATAAATTTTTTTGCTTGTTCAAAAGCATTTTGTCCTGTTGAACCGTCTAGAACTAGCAGAATTTCATGAGGTGCATTAGGAATGACTTTGCTCATAACCTTTTTTATTTTTGATAGTTCATTCATTAAATTAACCTTATTATGCAATCTTCCCGCAGTATCTATTAATACTATGTCAGCATTTTTTGAAATAGAAGATTTTAATGTATCGTGTACTACAGACGCAGGATCACTACCCATTTTTTGCTTAACAATGTCCACGTTTGCTCTTTTAGCCCAAACCTCTATCTGGTCAATTGCACCTGCCCGAAAAGTGTCAGCAGCGCCAATTATCACTGATTTACCTGCATTTTTGAATTTATTAGCCAATTTTCCTATAGTCGTAGTTTTCCCAACTCCATTTACACCAACAATCATAATTACATAAGGATCTTTGTTTGAAATTTCAACCTCCTTGAAATCATGGCTAGAAATATCTATAATTTTTGTGATTTCTTCTTTTAAAATTTTGTTTAAATCCTCAGAATTGATATACTTATCTCTAGCAACTCTTTCTTCCAGTTTATCTATAATCTTAATTGTAGTTGAAACTCCCACATCAGCACCAATAAAAATTTCTTCCAATTCATCAAGAAAGCTTGCGTCTACCTTTGATTTACCAGCAATTGATTTTTTTATTTTCGAAAAAAAAGACTTTTTGGACTTATCAAGCCCCTTGTCAATTTTTTTCTCACTTTGTCTTGAAAATAGCTTTTTAAAGAAGTTCATTGAGTGTAAAACTTCTTGTAAAATTAAGCTTAATAATTATAAGTAAAAAAGATTATTTTTTGTTAAACCATTCATTCGCCAAATCAGGAGATATTATACTTTCAGAAAAAGTATAAGAGTTGGAACCGTCTTTTTTAGTCATTTTAATGACTTTGGTTAGCTTTTTCGAACCAGTTTGTAAAGATGCTACCGCTTTTTTTGCCATAACTATTTAATTTCTTTGTGTAAAGTCATTTTTTTTAAAATAGGATTAAATTTCTTTATTTCTAGACGATCAGGAGAATTTTTTTTATTCTTGGTTGTTATGTATCTAGATGTACCAGGTAAACCTGAGTTTTTATGCTCAGTACACTCTAAAATTACTTGAATCCTATTACCTTTCTTAGCCATTACAAATCTTTAATTAGGCTTTTGTTTTTTCTTAATACTTCAGAAATACCTTTTTTGTTAATTGTTTTTAAAACTGATGTAGTCACTTTTAAAGTAACCCACTTGTTTTGCTCAGGGATAAAAAACCTCTTTTTAACTAAGTTGATGTCAAATCTTCTTCTAGTTTTGTTTATGGCCTTGGAAACATTATTTCCAAACATAACCCTTTTCCCTGAAATTTGGCAAATTTTTGACATTCTAAAGATTTTAAGACTGCAAATTTAGATTTTTTTATCAATTATTAAAAATAAGTTAAATAAAAACTATTAATCTATATACCTTACTTTACCAGTTGATACATCATATATACCTCCAACTATATTAATTTCACCGTTACTATTCATTTCATTTAGAAGTGGGCTGTCAGATAAAATTTTATTGATAGTTAGTTCCACATTTTTTTCACACACCTGATTTACAAACTCTGTGTTTGAGGAGTTTCTAGAACCTGGATCTTTCGGAGTTTCAACTGAGGATAATGCTTCTGAAAAGTTTTCGAGCATAGAGGTAAGATTTCCTAATTTTGCATTATCACAAGCACCCTTTATTGCTCCACATGAGGTGTGACCCAAAACCAAAATTAATTTAGAACCTGCTAATTTACATGCGAATTCTAAACTCCCTAAAATATCAGTATTAACAAAATTACCAGCGATACGAGCGGAGAATATATCCCCAATTCCTTGATCAAAAACAATTTCTGCTGGAACTCGTGAGTCAATACAGCTCAAAACAGCAGCAAATGGAAACTGGCCAGTAGAAGTTTGATTGATTTGTAATTGATAATCTCTTGAAAATTGTTTTTTGCTAACAAACCTTTGGTTTCCCTCCTTTAAAAGTTGAAGTGCTTCTTTAGGACTTATTTGATCTTGATCTTTTTTCTGCAGTGCGTTCATTTTTTTTTTTAAAACTATAACAGATTAGGTTTATTTTCAAATGAATTTAATAATAATTCAAAAACTTTATTCACAGTTTTTAGAATAATTCTTTCTCTATGATTCCCAAAATAGAATTTTTCGGTTACGATTTTATCTTCTTTGGATATTGAAATATAGACAGTGCCAATTTTTTCTTTTGATTCTCCTAGGGAAGGACCTGCAGTACCAGTTGTTGAAACACCACAGGTAGAGTTAAATTTTTCTCGTACTTTTATGGCCATCTGCCTTGACACTTCTTTGCTAACAACAGAATGAGTTTTGATAAGTTGCTCATCAACCCCTAAAATTTCTTTTTTAACAGAGCTGTTGTACGCTGTAATACTTCCTAAAAAATAGTCTGAAGATCCAGGAATTTTGGTTAGTCTTGATGCAATTTCTCCTCCCGTGCAACTTTCTGCAATTGCCAAAGTAATATTGTTTTTTTTAAAAAGAATTTGAATTTGCTTTTCGACAGGTGCATCTTCTTCATAGCCAACAAATATGTCTTTTATCAGAGGTAACAATTTTGCAATGTGTTTATCAATTTTTGCATGAATTTGCTTTTCATTTATTCCTTTTGAAGATAGCCTTAATCTAACTCTTCCCAAATTTGGTAAATAAGCAAACTTTATATCTTTAGGCAATTCCTTTTCCCAGGATTCAATTCTTTTAGCAATATGACTTTCACCAAGACCATATGTTAGTAATGTTTTATTCACTATGTAGAATGTAGAATATTTTTTTAGTTCAGGTATTACTTCTTTTTCAATTAAGTGTTTCATTTCAAAAGGTACCCCTGGAAGTGAAATTACATTTTTTTTGTTTTTCTTAAACCACATTCCAGAGGCTGTGCCGTATTCATTAATTAAAATTTTGGCTTTAGAAGGCAGTAAAGCTTGATTTTTATTTAATTCATTAATGGGCTTTTTTACGTAATCTTTAAATATTTTTATTATATGTTCTAATACATCAGGATTTGAAATTAATTTGTCATTGAAGAATTCACATAGTGCTATTTTTGTTTTATCATCATTAGTTGGACCTAAACCTCCAGTAATAATGACTAAGTCGGATTTTTTCAAGGCACTCTTGAGTGAGTCTTTGATGTTTTCGATATTATCTGAAATAGATGTTACTTGTAAAACTTCAATCCCAATTTTATTTAATTCTTGTGACAGGAATGTCGCATTTGTATTGACAACTTGACCAATTAAAATTTCATCCCCTATGCAAATTATTTCAGCTAGCATTAAAATTTAACTTACGTTGATTTCAAAAAGTTGTTTGCCCTCCAAAAATCCTTTCAAATTATCCTCAAAAATGACTGCTCCAACACCAGATGGTGTCCCTGTAAAAATTAAATCCCCTATTTTGAGAGTAAAGAACTTCGAAATATGTTCGATTAATTCATCAATTGGCCAAATCATGTTTTTGGTATTTTCATTTTGTACGGTGTGGCCATTTTTTAATAGGTGAAAGTTTAAATTTGAAATTGGTGGCAAATCATGTTTATTCAAAAAATTTCCAACAAGAGTAGAACCATCAAAACCCTTGCTCTTTTCCCATGGATGACCCTTTTCTCTTAAATTTTTTTGAAGGTCTCTGGCTGTAAAGTCAATTCCCACAGTAATTTCGTCATAATAATGACTTGAAAATTTACGTTCAATATATCTCCCTGGTTTTTTAATTTTTATTACAATTTCTAATTCATAATGAATTTCTTTCGAAAAGTTTGGTATGAAGAAAGATCTACCTTTTGAAATCAAGGCAGTATCGGGTTTTAAAAAAACTAGTGGCTCTTTGGACTTAAAGTTAGAAAGTTCTTTTATGTGTTCTAAATAATTTTGTCCAACACAGATAATTTTCATTTTTTATTATTCATTTTTCTTAGTTTCAATGAAGTCAATACCTTTTTTGTGTAAAGGGGAAAATCTGCATTCAAAATCCAGCCAAAATAGCCAGGCTCGTTTTCAAGTACTTCTTCTACTGATTTACCTTTATGCTTTCCAAATGAAAATGTTGGAACATTGTTTTTGTCGATAACTATAAAGCCTGCGAGGTCAAAGAATTTTTTATGAGTTGAAAATTCACTTAAAAATTTCACGGTGTTTTCAAGGTCTTTATAGAAATCTAATTGAGCTAAAAGAATATCACAAGTAGCTTCAGCATCTGATAAAGCTGAATGAGCATTTTTCATGTCTTCATTGCAATAAAATTTATATGCTGCCTCTAAAGTTCTTTTCTCCATTTTGTGAAAAATAGTCTGTACATCTATTGTTTTAAATTTTCCAATATCAAATTCAATTTCTGATCTTAAAAATTCTTCTGCTATAAGAGGAATATCAAATCTATCGGAATTAAATCCAGCCAAATCACAGTTTTGTAAAAAATTTTTAACCTCCGGTGCTATCTGCTTGAAAATTGGTGATTTTTCTACCATAATATCAGTAATACCGTGGACTTCTGAAGCCTCTAACGGTATTTTTACTTGAGGATTTACACGCCAAGACTTACTTTCTCTTTTACCGTCAGGATATAATTTTACTATCCCAATCTCTACAATTCTATCCTTAACAATATTAACTCCTGTTGTTTCAAGATCAAAAAAGCATAATGGTCTGTCTAATTTAAGATTCATTAAAGATTAACTTAATTTGGTAGTTGCTTCCCAGCTTTCAAGATGATTTGCAACATACTTGACAAAATTACCTCCAACTGCTCCGTTTATAATTCTGTGATCGTAGCTATGGGTTAGAATAATTTTTCTCCTTATTCCTAAAAAATCTCCATTTGAGGTTTCAATTACAGAAGGCATTTTTCTTATTACCCCGAAAGCAATAATACCTACTTGAGGTTGATTAATTATTGGTGTACCCATTATTGATCCAAAATTACCAATATTAGTTACTGTATAAGTTCCATCCTTTGTATCATCAGGTTGAAGTTGATTTTGTCTAGCTCTAGTTGAAAGATCATTTACTGATTTAGCTAGACCTGCCAAATTTAAATGGTTTGCATCTTTAATGACAGGGACGATTAAATTTCCTCCTTCTAAAGCGGTCGCCATTCCTATATTTATTCTTTTTTTTGTTACTATTTTATCATTTTCAACGCTGCTATTTAAAATAGGAAACTCCGACAGTGCCCTAATAACAGCAGATATGAAAATAGGTGTTAAAGTTAACTTTGTATTGAATGTATTTAAAAATTCATTTTTGTTTTTAGAATACCAGTTCCACAATTCAGTGACATCGGCCTCTACAAAAGACTGAACGTGCACAGACTTTTTGTAACTATCAATCATATGCTCAGAAGTGATTTTTTGAATTCTCGTCATTTCTGAAATTATTTCATTCTCTAAACCAACATTATTTACCTCGTCAACTTGATTAGAGTCCTTCTTAGGCATACTAATTTTATTTTCATCTCTAGAGGATATAAAACTCAAAATATCATTTTTGGTAATCCTGCCATTCTCTCCGGATCCATCTATAAGTAACATTTCATTGTCTGAGATACCCTCTTTTTTTGCTATACTTTTAACTAATGGTGATAGATATTTTGATGAAAGGATGTTATTAATTTGATTTTTATCTATTTCAATTTTTTCTTTAAATATTGGTTCCTCTACTGCATCAAGGATTTCATTGGGCACAATAATTTCTTGAGGTTTATTAAGTTCAATAGTCTCTGTTTCGTTTTCAATGGTAATCTCATTAACAGTTTCGGATTTATTTACTTCTAAATCTTCGTTATTAATAGACTCTTGATTTTCGGAATCAATTACCGCAATTACCTCTCCTACCTTTATTACATCATTCACTTTAAACTTTTTCTCGACTAAAATCCCTGATACCTCAGAGGGAATATCTGAATCAACCTTATCGGTAGAAACTTCAACAATTGAGTCATCGATTTCTATTTTATCACCAACATCCTTAAGCCATGAGGTCAAAGTTGCCTCATCAATACTCTCACCCATCGATGGTAATTTTACAAAGAGTTTACCCATTATTCTTAGTGAAGAATTATATTTAGGGCAAATCTACAAAATATTGATTAGTTCTATATCGAACCAGTATAGGGTATTCTTTTCAAAATACTTCTTCCTAGAGTTACTTCATCAGTATACTCAAGCTCGTCACCTACTGGGATACCCCTAGCTATTGTTGAAATTTTTATATCAAAATTTGATAAATTTTTATTGATATAAAAAATTGTCGTATCTCCTTCCATGGTCGTACTTAGTGCAAAAATAACCTCTATAATCTTACCCCCCTTTACTCTTTCTAGTAGTGAATCAATTTTTAGATCTGCTGGACCGACTCCGTCTATTGGTGAGATTAACCCATTGAGAACATGATATCTACCTTTGAATTGAGAGGTGTTTTCAATAGCCATAACATCTCTTATATCTTCCACTACACACAATTCGCCGTTTTCCCTACTTGGATTTAAACAAATCTCACAAATTTTATTATCCGATATATTATAACATTCACTACAAAAATTGATAGTTTTTCTAAGGTTTTTTATAGCGTCTGCAAGTGTATCTATCTGATTTTCACGTTGTTTTAAAATATGTAGAGCTAATCTTAAAGCAGTTCTTTTTCCAATGCCAGGGAGTTGAGAAATCTCATTTACTGCATTTTCTAAAATTTTTGATGGGAAATCCATATCATAAATTTTTTAAGCCAACAATTTATATAAATATTTTAATTTTGATTAAGTGAATGACCCAATAAATATTTTCTTACTTATAATTTCTTACTTTATAGTATTATTAGCAGTATCATATATAACTGGAAAAGACGACAGCAATAAAAACTTTTTTATTGGTAATAGAAATTCCAAATGGTACATTGTTGCATTTGGAATGGTCGGAACTTCTTTGTCAGGAGTAACTTTTATATCAGTACCGGGATGGATTAAAGAATCTAATTTTACATACTTGCAAGTTGTTATTGGATATCTATTTGGATATTTTGTTGTAGCTTTTGTTCTCTTACCCATATACTACAAAAATAATGTAACTTCTATCTATGAATACTTAGGAAAAAGATTTGGTCAAAACAGCCATAAGGCGGGAGCTCTTCTTTTCTTCGTTTCTAGAGTTTTAGGTGCATCATTTCGACTTTTTTTAGTTGCAATTGTTTTACAAGAATTTATTTTTAAAAATTGGTTGATACCATTTGAATTAACTGTAATTTTTTCAGTTTTTTTAATTTGGATTTATACAAATAGAGGTGGGATAAAAACCATTATTTGGACCGACACCTTTCAAACTGCTCTCATGATTGGTGCAGTTTTTTTGACTATTTCAGCCATAGCTAGCAATCTAGAAATAAATGTCTTAGAATTATCAGAAATTAATGAAATAAAAAAATACACAAAGGTTTTTGTTTTTGATTCTCACTTAGAAAGAAATTATTTTTTAAAATCCTTCATAGGAGGTTTTTTTATTACAATATGTATGACAGGCATGGACCAAGATATGATGCAAAAAAACTTAACGTGCAAAAATGAAAAGGATGCTAAAAAAAATATGATTGTTTTCAGTTTTATTCTCTTTATAATAACAACTCTTTTTATGTTTTTAGGTGCTCTTTTGTATGCTTACGCTGAAAAAGAAAATATAAGTGTACCCGTTATGGATGGAAATGCAAATACCGATTTATTATTCCCGAAAATAGCTCTCGATGGAGGACTTGGAAACGGTGTTGCAGTAACCTTCATTTTAGGACTAATTGCAGCTGCTTATAGCAGCGCAGATAGTGCACTTACTTCTTTGACGACATCTTTCTGCATTGATTTTTTAAACACTCAGAAACGTGAAGCTAAAATCCAGAAAAATCTTAGAAAAAAAGTTCATCTTTTAATGGGAATTTTGATTGTTTTAATTGTTATATCATTTAAGTATTTCTTGAGCAAAAATGTAATTGATGGTCTTTTAACTGTTGCTGGATACACTTATGGACCCCTATTGGGTTTGTTTGCATTTGGTATTTTTACAAAACAAAGAATTTTGGATAAATGGGTTTGGTTAATTATTTCAGTCTCAGTTACACTTACGTTAATAATTGGAAATTTAAATTCGGATTATTTAGGTGGTTATAAAATTGGATATGAACTTCTACCAATTAATGGGATAATAACATATTTAGGTTTAATATTGATTAGTAGAAAGTAAAACTAAACTACAGCTATTTTCACAGCTGATTTTTTTTTCTTCAAGCTTATTCATTAAAATTTGATTCTCACTTCCAGGATTAAAAATAACTCTTTTAGGAGATAATTTTATGATATAATTCAAATACTGAAATTGGTTTGAGGGTTTCAGATAAATAGAGACAGTATGAATTTTTTTAAATTTTATCGGCTTTGTTTGAATTTTCACATCCATTATGTCACCCTTATTTAGGCCCAAAGCACAGACGTCCAAATTTAGTTTTCTTAATTTTTGAATTGCTTTATATGAGTATCTTTCCTTCCTTGTAGAGGCGCCGATAACAAGAGTTCTCATTACCAAACAATCATGGTGCTACCCCAAGTAAAACCGCTCCCAAAAGCTGCCAAAACAATTTTATTTCCCTTTTTTACTTTATTATTCTCCCAAGCCTCAGTTAGTGCAATCGGTATGGAAGCAGCAGTTGTATTTCCATAATTCATAATATTGTTAAAAACTTGATTGTCCGACAAACCGAATTTCTTTTGGACAAATTGGGAAATTCTAAGATTTGCCTGATGAGGTATTAAAAGGTCAATATCTGTACTTTTCCATTTGTTGAATTGAAGTCCTTCATTTATAACTTCTGTAAATCTTGTTATTGCATGTTTAAAAACCATTTGACCATTCATAAATGGAAAATAGGTTTCATCATTTGGATCATTTGCATCCATGATTTCAGGAACCCACCTTTGAGTACTAGGTCCAATTAGTGACAATTCTTTCGCATATTTTCCTTCAGAATAGAGGTGGGAAGACATAATACCGAGGCTTTTATCTTTCTCCCTAGTTAATACTGCCGCGCCTGCACCATCTCCAAAGATAACAGAAACTGCTCTTCCTCTTGAGGACATATCTAGTCCTCCTGAGTGATTTTCGGCACCAACGACCAATATATTTTTGTACATTCCAGATTTAATGAATTGATCAGCAGTGGCAATTGAATAGATGAATCCAGAGCACTGCATTCGAATGTCCATTGATGGACAAGTTGAAATTCCAAGCAGCTCTTGGAGTAAAACACCTGAACCAGGAAAATAAAGATCAGGACTGAGTGTTGCAAATAAAATCATATCCAATTCGTTTGCATTAATACCAGACCGTTGCAATGCTATTTTAGAGGCCTTGAAGGCCATAGTAGAGGGAGAATCATTACTGCCTTTAACAATATGTCTTCGCTCATTTATTCCTGTTCTTTCTACAATCCATTCATCAGAAGTATCCATGATCTTAGATAGATCATTGTTTGTTACAACATTGTCAGGTAAATATTTCCCTAAACCTATTATCCTTGAATTGTACACTCTATGAATATTTTTCTAAATCTAAAATAAAATTTTTATAAAATGTCAATTTGGCAGAAAAAATAATTGGGATGATTTTTGATAATTAAAGCTTAAAATGAAATTATGTCTAAAGGAAAAATTAACGTATCAGTAGAAAACATATTCCCTCTTATCAAAAAGTTTTTATACAGTGACCATGAAATCTTTTTGAGAGAATTGATATCTAACGCTACAGACGCTACATTAAAGTTAAAACATTTAAGCAGTATCGGCGAACTAAAGGGAAATATAGGTGATCCTAAAATTGAAATTAAGGTTGATAAATCAAAGAAAACCTTATCTGTTATCGATCAAGGAATTGGAATGACACAAGATGAAGTTAAAAAATATATTAACGAAGTTGCCTTTTCAGGAGCTGAAGAATTTTTAGAAAAGTACAAAGATAAAGACAATCAATCCAATATAATTGGGCATTTCGGTCTTGGTTTTTATTCGTCATTTATGGTAGCTAAAAAAGTTGAAATAATAACTAAGTCATACAAAAAAGACCCAGCCGCTAAGTGGGTTTGCGATGGTTCACCTGAATATAGTTTAACAAAGTCTGACAAGAAAGACAGAGGTACAGAAATAATATTACACATTGATAAAGATTCTCTGGAATTTCTTGAGGAAAGCAGAATTAAAACTCTATTAGAAAAGTATAATAAATTTATGCCAATTCCAATCAAATTTGGGATGAAAGATGAGACTCTGCCACTTCCAAAAAATGCTAAAAAAGACGCAAAGCCAAAAACAATTGAAGTTGACAATATTGTAAATAATCCCAATCCAGCTTGGACTAAAAAACCAAAAGATTTAAAGGAAAAAGATTACAGTGAATTTTACAGAGAGCTATATCCTATGCAGTTTGAAGAGCCTCTTTTTAATATTCATTTAAACGTAGATTATCCTTTTAATCTTACTGGTATATTATATTTCCCAAAAGTTAACAATGATCTTAATATTCAAAAAGATAAGATTCAACTTTACCAAAATCAGGTATTTGTAACTGATAATGTTGAAGGGATTGTTCCTGAATTTTTGACCTTGTTAAGAGGGGTTATAGATTCTCCTGATATTCCCCTTAACGTTTCGAGAAGCTATTTACAAGCCGATGGTTCTGTTAAGAAAATTAGTAATTATATAACTAGAAAAGTTGCTGACAAGCTAATCAGTTTACATAAAAAAGACAGAAAATCGTTTGAGTCGAAATGGAATGATATAAAGGTAATTATTGAGTATGGAATGCTATCAGAAGATAAGTTTTTTGAGAAATATCAAGATTATTTTCTATATCCAACAGATGAAGGAACTTATTTAACGATGGAAGAGCTTAAAAAAGAAATCAAAGAGACACAAACAGACAAGGATGGAAAAATGGTAGTTCTTTACTCCTCAAATATTGAAGAACAATTTTCTTACATTCAAGCTGCTAAAGAAAAAGGCTATAAAGTTTTACTTTTAGACTCTCCAATAGTCTCTCATCTTATCCAAAAAATAGAAACATCAAATGATAAAATCACTTTTACCAGAGTCGACAGTGATGCGATAGAGAATTTAATTAAGAAGGAAGAGGAAAATTCCTCAAAATTATCAGATAAAGAAAAAAAATCTCTTGAAGATATTATAACAAAAATTGTCCCAAAGGAAAAATATACTGTTAAGTTAGAAGCTTTGGATAGCTCACAGTTTCCGTTTGTTCTTACTCAACCAGAATTTATGAGGAGAATGAAAGAAATGCAAAATACAGGAGGTAATTCTATGTTTGGTAGCATGCCTGAAATGTTTAATTTAATTGTTAATGTTAATCACCCACTAATCATACAAATTCTTAAAACTAAGACTTCAAAAAAACAAGAAAATCTAATAAACCAAACTCTTGATTTAGCTAAATTATCTCAAAATTTACTAAAAGGGGAAGATCTTAATAAGTTTATAAACAGAAGTTTAAATATGATTAAATGATGTTGGATTAGGGTTTTTCAATTTGTTTTAAACTAACAATTAATTATAATGACTGAATTATCATTTGAAAACAAATTAGGAAATTTAAAGGATACAAATAGTCTTAATATTTTTTATTTCCCTAATTTTCTTAGTAAGAAAAAATCCGACCTTCTTTTTAAGAAACTCCAAAGTGACATTCCCTGGCAAAAGTATCAAATTAAGATATTTGGTAAAACTTATGATCAACCAAGACTTACATCTTTTCATTCGATAGATAACAAAAAATATAATTACTCTCAAATAGGCATAAAAAATAATTTTATGACAACCGATTTAAAAACTCTGTTGAATCTCATACATAAAAAAACTGATTATAGGTTTAATTCGGTGTTACTTAATTTATATAGAGATGGAATGGATAGTAATGGTTGGCACAGTGATAATGAACCAGAACTAGGGAATGATCCAAAAATAGCATCCATTACCCTTGGCGAAGAAAGATTTTTCCACATAAAACACAGAAAGATAAAAAACTTAAGCTATAAGATACTATTGAAACACGGTAGTTTATTTTTAATGGGAGAGAAATCTCAAACAGAGTGGGTTCACCAGATTCCAAAAACAAAGAAAAAAATTAACCCTAGAATCAATTTAACGTACAGATATATTTACTAACTTTTATTTATAATCAGGGGCAAGTTCTTTGAAAACCATTTACTGTCCCTTAAAATGGTTGCATGTGTACCATTTTTAATTATGAACAGATTTTTATTTATTTCCAAATACTTCAATGGAAAAACTTTGTCTTTTTCCCCATGAATGTGAATGATATTTTTATCATACTCAATTTGTTTCCAATTTACAATTTGATTAATGGACCATTTTAAATAATCAGGATCCCTTTCAGAAAGATATTTTTTATAGGCATCGACCCTGGGCTTTATCGAGGGTCCAAAAACAAATAATAGAAGTTTTTCTAAGTCATTAATCCAATTCAAAGGTAAAAACCGGTGAATTCCGGTTTTTTTTGCAAATTTCATAGACAAGGACAATTCAACTTTGGATTTCACACTAGAGATAATTATCAGTTTTTTTACTTTAACATGTTTCGATATTTCTTGGACTAAAATTCCGCCAAAAGAAACCCCAATTAAAACTGGATTTACATCAATAATAAATACTGACATTCTTTTAGCATAGGATTTAATCGTTTCATTTGTTTTCGGTTTTACCCATTTCAAATGAATTATCTTATAATTGGAAGGAAATTTTATAAATTCAAATATTTTTGGAGAGGCAGCCATGCCTGGCATTAAATAAATTGAAGTTTCTATTTTATTGTTCATTTTATTAAAAACCTATTTTAAAATTTCGTATCTTTAAACTTCTGATAAAAAAGTTCAAATATAATTTTTAATCAGAAACATTCATAGACCAAATCAATAAATGGAAGTTAAAGACCTGGATAACAATAAATTTTTGAGGCAGTTTGAGCTCACCCAAGGAAATGCAATGGCAAGGATAGAATATGCTGAACAAGAAAGAAAAATTTTCTTGACAAAACTTATTGTTCCAAAAGAAATTGATTCCATAGATTTTAAAAATAAATTTATTGCTTTAGTACTTGATTATGTTTCAGAAAAAAATATGAAAGTTGTACCAACCAGCCCGGAAATTGCTGGTTTTCTGAGGAAAAATAAGTCCTATAAACATTTGTTACCAGTAGGAATAAAACTCTAGTTTATCCTTGCGTAACCGTCTTTGTCAATACGGGATATATACTTTTTTTGTATGGAATTCACCAATGAAGGGTTCCAGAATTGTCTAACTTTAATGTAATTGGATGTGAATCCATGGATGTACCCTTTTTTATTTTCAGATTCCCATAAGATGTTATGGAGTTTATTAATATTATTTTTATAAAAATTACTTTTCTTTTTTAGTGACAAATCTCTAAGAACTTGACTTCTTATAATTTTATCCTTCTCAGGTACTTTGTCGATTATTTTAAATGATAATGTGTTTTCTCTGTCTGAATAT
The DNA here is from genome assembly GCA_902628605.1 of uncultured Bacteroidota bacterium. The sequence continues at coordinate 1,929 of CACONV010000014.1, read as the reverse complement.
TTGAATACATGAAAATAAGAGACATCCAAATTATTTAAGAAATTGTAAGTATCGAGAAATTTATCATAAGTTTCAGTTGGGAAACCAACAATTACATCCACACCGATACTGGCATTAGGGATTATTTTTTTTATCTTGGAAACAAGATTAAAATAGAAAGTTGAATTATAACGTCTTTTCATATCTCTTAAAATTGTATTGCTCCCACTTTGTAATGGAATATGAAAATGCGGTAAGAATTTTCTGCTTTGAGACATAAATTTTATAATGTCGTTCGACAATAAATTGGGTTCGATTGAAGAAATCCTGTACCTTTCAACTTCAACAATATTCTCTAGTTCATTCAAAAGGTCTATTAATCCACTTTTTTTATCTTTCAATTTACCATGTAGATTACCAAAATCTCCTAAATTAATTCCGGTAAGAACTATTTCTTTAATACCCTTTGAAACAATTTTTTTTACATTTTTAACAACGTTTTCAATGCTATCACTTCTAGATTGACCCCTTGCAAGTGGTATTGTGCAGTAAGTACATTTGTAATCGCAGCCGTCTTGAATTTTCAAAAATGAACGTGTTCTTGAAGAATTTGTGTCGGAAAAACTAGAATTAAAATTTTTAAAAGAATCAATTGAACAGGAATATGTTTTGGAAATTTTTTCTTTATTCCTTTTGTCTATAAATAGATCTAAATTAAATTTTTCGGCGGCTCCAAGAACCAAGTCAACTCCGTTAATTTTAGATATTTCAGTCGTTTTTAGTTGTGCATAACATCCTATAACTGCTATGAAGGCGTTTGCATTCAATTTATTAACCTTACTAACTAAATTTTTAAACTTCTTGTCAGCATTTTCAGTGACCGAACAAGTATTAAAAACATATATGTCAGCTATTTCATTAGGATTAACTCTTTTGTATCTGTTGAAACTAAATTTTTTTGCAATCTGCTCAGTTTCGGTAAAATTTAATTTACAACCAAGAGTTTTAAAAGCAATTTTCGTTAAATGTTTAGTTTTAACTTGATCCAACGCAAATTATTAAAATTGTAATAAAAAAAACCAATCACTCTTTATTTGGCTCTGTTTTTTTTCCATATTTAGTTTTAAACTTGTCAATTCTTCCGGCAGTATCAACAAGATTTGATTTTCCAGTATAATAAGGATGGGATGTTCTTGAAATCTCAAGCTTTACTAATGGATACTCTACTCCGTCAACCTTTATCTTTTCTTTGGAAGGAGCTGTGGATTTTGTAATAAATACATCGTTATTGGACATATCTTTAAAAGCAACCAATCTATAGTTTCCAGGATGAATATCCTTTTTCATTCTTTGTTTAATAAAAATTCAAACAAATGTAATTGTTTTTTCTAAATTTATACAACAAAAACTTAATACATGTTTACTAAAACAAAAAAATCTATTAGAGATTTTATCTTGCATTATGGTACTATTTTGGGATTGGTATCTATTGTATTCGCCTTAATGATTTTTTTTCTTGATCTTCACTATGCACAAGAAAACAGCGTAAGCCTAGTTAATTACGGAATTTCAGTCGTCGTTTTAATTATAGCTCTTTTAGACTACAGAAAAAACAGTAATGGACTTTTATCCCTTGGTGACTCAATCAAAATGGGTTTGGGTGTTTTTTTGGTTAGTTCTCTTTATGTTTCCATATATACTTTTATACTTATAAATTTTTTAGATCCTGAAACACTAACTAAATCTCTTGAGGTTACTGAAATGAAAATTTTAGAACAAAATCCAGAAATTTCTGAAGACCAACTTAATCAAATCCTTTCTTTTCAAGAAAAATTTTCCACTCCATTTGTAATAGTTACTGTCCTTATTATCTTTTCATTAATAAGTGGTTTTTTCTCCTCACTAGTGTTAGGCCTAATTTTTAAAAAATCAAGTAAAAATTAAAAAAAT
>CACONV010000013.1 GCA_902628605.1 uncultured Bacteroidota bacterium | reverse complement strand
CAATTTCTTCTAAATTATTTTTACCATCTGAATACATTAAAAAATCCATTAAAATTTTACTTGAGTGAGAAGACCCTCTCTTACCAATTGATGATCTAAGCCCTCTTTTACTCATCATTGGCTCAGCTTTAACCTGAGAGAAAGGAATTATATCATTTTCGAGTTGATCTAAAATCTTGCAATAAACAACAAATGATTTTTGAAGACCTATTTTTGAGATAAACCCTAAATTATCCAAAGAAGTATGGTATTCATCAAATGTGTCATATTTTGATCTCATAACAGAACAAACCGGAAGGTCAATCCCTGGACTACAATATTGCCTCTCATCAGATCCCCTTTCTAAAAATGAAAATTCTTTGAATTTTAATTTTTCTTTATCGAGTACTCTTCTTACCAAACGATCGATATATGAATTCCCATTTTTTGTTGGTAGAAAAGACCAATTGTTGTTGTCTCCAACACAGTTTATATTTAATCCGGCGAAAACAACAGATTTTAGATAATCAATATTTCGACTTAGATAGTAGATTGATCCAATTGTCTCTGGGATAAAAATTATTCTGTATGTATATTTTGAATTTAATTTCTCAATATATCTACACAAATAAGTTGTTAGAGTAGGTCCTGAAAGCTCATTATTTGCCATAGACGGGTGACAGATATATGTTGAAATCAAGACCTCATTATTTGATCTTCCTTTAATGATTAATTCTCCAAAAGTCATGTGACCCGGTTTCAAAGAGGAGTCAATCACAACACGGTATTTGCCTTCCTTAAGGCTTTTTCTTTGATTATGACTCATACAAAAACCCCAATTTTCATTATAATAAGAGGTTACATAAGGAATAGCATTCGGGTAGTCTTTTATAGAATGAAGATGCTTTTGTAAATCGCTCAAGCCTAATTCTTTGTCAACTGGGATAGAATAATTAACTACGTGTAGGTTAGACTTTCTGAAATCAACAATTTTTGAACCTTCAGGATCTAAAATGTATGCATCTCTAATATTCCATTCTTTAGGTATTTCCCAGTCAAAACATTTTGTCCCAGATGGGACTTCAACTATCTTTAAATCTGGAATTTTTTTTTGGATAATCTTAAGTGTTTTTCTAACCCCGTCACCTGTTATACTTCTACATATCGGCCATAATGACTTAATCAAACTGTAAATTTTTTCTCCTTTCATCACTATTTAATTGCATATATCTCCATCATACTTTTAAAAAATGCAAATTTTTTTTTAATTCCTAAATAACTTAGTAAATAAAAAAACACATCCAAAAAAGGTTTTGCGTAAGGACCTTTTATATAAGGATATAGTACGCTATCTATTCTCATGCCAAAATTTTTTAAAGCGTTTGTTAAAATAATGTCTGACGGGATTAAATAATTGTGATGTGGGGTTAACATTGGTAAAGTTTTAAATCTTCTATAATATGGGGAATTTGAATTTGGGGTGGATAAAAAAACTAAAAGTCCTCCTTTTTTTAATAGCTTTATACATCTTATAAGTACACTAAAGGGTTCTGGAATTAACTGGATCGAACCTCTAAAAACTATGACTTCAAAAAAATTTTCTGGATACTTATATTGATCATCTTGTCTTATTTTAATTCCTAGTTTCCTTGATTCTTTTATAGCATGAGGTGAGATTTCAACGCCGTATTTATCCCATTTTGTATTATCAAAGAGATCTAAGAATTTTCCAATTCCACAGCCTACATCTAATATTTTACCATGATCATGGTATTTGATTATTTTTTTTATTTCACTTTGATACATTGCCTCTCTATTCTTGTCATTTAAATAAACCTTAAAATAATCTTTATTGAAGGAGGCTTTTTGGGTTTTTTTAATTTCTGTGTTCACTTTTTATTTTTTTTCTGCTATAACAAGATACATTGGACACATGAAATTAGCTCTCCAATCATTACTACAATTGATTTCTAATTGGTGGTTTATTTCCTTCAAATTTGTTACACTTTTAGAAATTAAAGGAGGCACTGCATGAAAGTGATAGAAATTTGATTCAAGCCATTTGAACCCATAATTAGATAAAAAGTTTTTAATAGTTAAAGGATTAGTCTTAAACCTTTTTAATTTTCCAAATGATTTGTCTTTAGAATTTGTATGAAATTCTCCAGGAGTATTAGGGTTGGTTATCATATTTTTTAAAGAGCTTAATACATTGTGATCTTCATTAATTCCATTGGAAAATTCATTACCCCAAAGAATATTCTTATAGAAATCAAGAGTAATACTGTTGAATGTAAATAAATCAAACAGCTCGTTTCTATATGAAACAATAAGTTTACCTTTCGGTTTTAGAACTCTGTGAATTTCATTATGAATATGATCCAACTTATCAATTGGTACATGTGGAATAACACTCAGTAAAGCTATACAATCTTGAGAATTGTCATTCAACTTTTCGATATAAAGCATATCATCCAAATATATTTTTTCTTCTTTATAACCCTCCTTTTTGATTAAATCGACTGCAAAATTTTTGAGTTTCTTTATTGGTTCAACACCAATAGCACTGATCCCCCTTTTTAATGCATCTAAAACTGTCCATCCTCCACCACATCCGATATCCAAAACTGACTTTGGTTTATATTCTTTTAAAAACAAATTATACAATCGTCTTCTATACCAAGCAGGATCAACAGGTAAGCCTTTATGATCTAAATCATAACAATTGGCTATTTTTTCCCAATTTCTTTCATAGTAGTTTATAACATCTTTTGAAGTAGCTGTTTTACTCATTTGATAAATTTTTAAGTTTTAAATAGTATTCAGAAAAAAGGAAATTTTCCTCAATTAATTTCTTAGTTAATTTGTTAGATTTAATTATCTTTTTTCTATTCAGTTCACACCCCATTGTTTTTGAAAATTCATTAAAATCGGTTCTCCACCCAAGGCAATTTTTAAAATTATTGAGAGCAAAATCATACGCTTTATTTGAAATACCTTTAACATCATCATAATACAAAGGTTTGTATCCATGGATTTCCATATCTGGAGAACAGATGAATTCAACTAGCTCAGCCATTTCTTTAGGCATTTGCGATTCCCATATTTTAACTGATTCTTTGTAAATCTTTTTGTTGGTTCCCCATTTCTCCCCAGTGGCTTTTCTAAATAAATTAACGTTAATCATATTTGGTTCATATTCAAGATCCATAAAATCTAAAACTTTTCTTGTTTCTTTTTCAGGATTATCAACAAATGGTTCATAATATGTTACTAACAAACGATTCTTTAAAATCGGATTGTTAAGGAAAAGTTCTGTAAAAGCATAGTATTTTCTGAGATGCCTTGAAAAAGACATTATTGTGGGTCTTTTCATTGGGTCTGGTTCGGCAAATTCTGATGAACATACTACCGCTCTAGGATCTCTTAGATGAATTATGAATTTTGCATTTGGAAATAATTTTGCTACCAATGGGAAAAACTCTACAGTCCAATTGTCATTAAATCCCACCCATTGTAAATTTTTCTTTTTTGATAGAGAAGACAATAAATCAATAATATTTTGAAACACTTGTTGAAAGGTTGGAGCCGGTATCTTTTCAAGATGCGGTATAAGATTGGAAGAGGCCAAGGACATTCTACTTTTTATTTTTTCTTTCAAGTTCCCCCAATGCTGCATGTCAAAAGGTATATCTGGGTCCGATTTCTGAACTGCTTTCATTATTTGAATTCTTTTAGTGTCAAAAAAGTAGTCATCCAGAACGTTGGCAAAATCGTTTGACAACATATCAACATTGCCATTATTTATTAAAAGAGATTTTTTATAAAAATGAAAAAGAGGGATTAGAGGGTCTATTGACATTGATATATTAGAATGATTGTTTAAAATTAGAGTTCTATAATTTGTTCCTCCTCTTGCAGTTCCTGCAGTGTATAAAAAGTTCATATTATATAATTGGTTTTTTTGAGTAACTAGAATTGATCTGTTTTTCTTTAATCAACCCTAAATTTGAAAGTTTATTAAAAAATTGTTTTACATATTCATACTCCAAATTGTATTTAATGGATATATCAAAAACTGTTAGATCTTCCCACATTGAGTCTAATAAAATAGTGTTTTTGTCATAATTATTTCTATTATAAGTCCAGTCAGCATATAGTTCAAATCGTGTCAAATAAAAAGGGACTTTGTGAATAGGTTTTGGTATAAAGTCTTCTTCTAAAATTTGAACTGCTTTCAAAAAAAAATCGATCATTTCTTCTGCTTTTTGTTCATCAAAAGAATCTAAATTATCAAGATTGGTGTGATAATTTTTAAACGGATACCTGTCTATTGAAACAGATGGGATATCAACTCCCGGTGAATCAAAAACTAGTTCATCATTGCCCCATCCTTTTCTAAATTTAACTTTTCTGTTATTCCCAGAATGGTATTTATCAATTAAATACTCAAAAATTCTATCAATATATGTATTACCTCTTCTAGAAAAAACCATTTGAAAAGGACTAGTGGAACCCCCCATTTCACAAAAAGCAGATCCTATAAAGTCTGGGATTTTATTTTGCTTTTCTGACAGGTAGACGCTGCTACCAATAGTTTCAGGCATTGCGAGTGATAAGTAACTAAATTTTGTTTTTGGAAATAATTTTTGGATTCTTTTCATTATCTCAAACATTATAATTGTTCCTCCGATCCCGTCATTGATCTGAGACGGATGACAATAATGAGAAAGAAATGCAAAAACCTCTTTTTGAGTACCATTAATTTTAAATTCGGCTATTTTAAGTGATCCTGGTTTTGTTTCAACTTCTATGTCAATTTCGTAATTAGCTCTTGGTAATGAATCTAATTTTGATTTAGGTAAAGTAATTCTCCACTCCTTAAGTCTCCTTTTATAATCATATGCAATTCTAAACTCATAACTAAAACAATCTGGTCTGCTCGGATTTACCAAAGTATGTAGCTCTAATTCTTCTTTAGAAATTGAACCGGAAAAAGACTTTGAGTATGGAGCAACAAATAGTAAACTGTCTTTATCACTAATTATAATTCCATCTGCATTTGATAAAGTTGCTTTTTTTAAATTCCATTCAACTGGAATCACCCATGTTGAAAATTCTAAACCACTTTTGTATTCCAGAATTTTACAGCCATACCTCTTCTTTAACTCATTAACAAAGCGAGTACTGTCCTTTGATACAATTGTTCTATTAAGAAGGTGATTTTTTTTTAAGAATTTTAACATATATTATTTGAAATTTTTGTTTCCCATTATGAAAAGTTTAATTAAGTCTGTAAAATCCGTCATGACAGACAGGTCCATCCAATAAATCAAGTAAATTTTTGTCTTCTGATACACACTTAGAAATATTCTTATAAACTTCATTAAGGGCTTCAAAATATAGGTTAATAAAATATTCGTTATGAGCAGTAGATGCATAAAAGTTTGTGCTCGCTAAGAATCCTTTCTTAAGCATTTCTTGAGTGATATATGTTTTATTTATTAAGTTATTGGTTTTAAAAGTATATGAACTAATAGCAGGTATGCCGAAAACTGAAATTTTGAGTTTGTTTTCTTTTGCAATTTTCCTCCACCCGGAAACAACTCTCGAACCTATATTAGTTATGATTTCCCAAGATTTAATTTTTTCCATGATCTCTAAAGTCTTAAGTGCAGCTGTTGGGCCAATTCTTTCGGTCCAGAATGTGCTACTGATAAAGGTTTTTTGAGCTACTTCCATTACCTCTTTTTTACCAACAACTGCAGTTATTGCATATCCATTACCTAAAGTTTTTCCAAACATTACCAAGTCAGGTTCTACACTAAATTTCTTAAAGATACCTCCGAACGTTTCTCTAAATCCAGAAGTACATTCATCGAAAATTAAAACAATATTTTTCTTGTTTGCCAGTTCTCTAACTTTTAAAAGAAAATTATTTTGGGGATTAAAGTTTCTAACTACCTCCATTTTAATAACTCCAATTTTATTTTTGTTTATTATATTCATCAAACTCTCAAAATCGTTGTATTTAAATGGAAAAACTGTATTTGATAAGCTTTTTGGAACCCCTATTGGTTCAAGTCCGGGTAATAGGTGCTCGGAAAGGTTACCTCTGCTATTGTGATTTGCTGAAAGATACCAATCATGCCATCCATGGTATCCACAAACTGCAACACCGTCTTTCCCAGAGGCAGCTCTTGCAATTCTAACCGCAATCGAATTTGCTTCGCCACCAGTTCTGGCAAATCTGACCATTTGCGCCCATGGGTTAATTTCTATCAATCTCTCTGCTAGCTTAACTTCTTCAGGGCAGTTTAAAGTACTCATATTTCCTTTTGAAATAGTTTCTTTTACTACGTTATCAACTTCATCATTACCATATCCTAGAGAATTTGTCCCTATACCCATTATAGTCATGTCAACAAATTTATTATTGTCTAAGTCCCACACCTCACAACCTTTTGCCCTTGAAAAATAAGAAGGCCAATTTTCTGGCAAAAACATTTCTGGTCTTTTTGAAAGAAGCATTGTTCCTCCAGGTATCATTTTTTTTCCTTTTTTATAAAGTTTTTGACCTTTTCCCATACATTTAAAATTTAAAATAATTACAATCGATTTATATTAATTTTCATATCACAAATACATTGTGTCATATCCTTCTATTGTAAAAGGATAGGTTAATTTCTTTAAATGAGGATTCTTATCCAGATACCTAATTATATCTTCTGGGTCTATATTTGGTGCATCATTTTTAAATTCATTATAAACACTTCTGCACAAAACTAGATCTTCTGGATTGTCAACCGTTAAGCGTAAATCTTTTCTATTAAGATAGTTAGGTGCTTTAACTTTTTGAACTTTAAACTTATCCAAATTTTCTCTTATAAATAAAGTACATAGTTCTGACCTGTGCCTTTCTTGACCAAACTTGTGAGACTTTTTCAGTGCACTGAGTTTAATAAACTCAAAGCCACATCCATCTACTATATTGTCGTAAAATGTTGCATCATTGTTATTAGACAAATGTTTTTCCCACAAATTTTTAACGGGTTTAAAATATAAAAAGGGAGATTCACTAGTTATTCTAAAAACGTCTGTTGCTTTAGCCTTTTCTGCGCACAAAATCAAACGATGCAAGACATCTATTTGATCTCCTACAATAAAATTTATTTTTTTTTCTCCAGCTATCAATTTGAATATTTCATTCTCAGTTCCTTCACTTACACCTAAAACAATTGAGTCAATACAATTAATTGAATTAAGGTTATCGATTATGTTATCAATTATTCTTACTCCATTTTTAACATCCAAGTTTTGTAAAGGCTTCCCATATAGTCTGGAACCAGAATTTCTACAAGCTATTGCCGCAACTAATTTTCGACTCATAAGTTTATTTTAAATCTTTTTTTAAGATTGGTTGATTTTTCTTGATATTTTTATTCAATGTTTTTCCAATAACTAAATCTATTTTTTTGACTGTATTTGAATGAGCAGTTCTTTTTAGAGTCAAATTTTTAAAACTTAAAATTGTACCTTTTACAATATCTTTTTGAGCAACGACATCTCTTCGAATGTTTTTTCTATATTTTTTTTCAGCTTCGCTCATTGCAAAATCTTTTTCATCATTCTCTAGCCCCAGAGCTTTTTCTGCATTTATAAGTTGATTTACAAAAAAATTAAATTCATCTGGATTAAGCGCAGACTCATGATCTTCAAGTTCCATGACTTTCCCCAGTGTTATGTGCTTTTCAATAAAAGTGGCTCCAACACCTAACGCTACTAAGGTATATGTACAAGAAAACTTTTCTATGTCAGCATGATCAGCAAAACCCAGTTCAAAATCAGAATGTAGTTTTTTTGTTCGATTTCGAATTATCTTTATTCTACTTATCTGATTATCGTGATTTTTAGTTGGGTATCCTTGGAATCCGCACATGAGAACTAATTTTTTATTTTGAAGAATCCTTACTGCTTTCTCTATTTCATCTATGTAAGCACCCCCCACTCCTAAAATAACTGTATTTACCGAAGAAACAGAAATTGCCTCAAGTAATTCAACATTTGTAACGTCTGTCCCGTGAACTTTAATAGTCTCTGTTTTTGTTAGCTCTGCTGTTTTTAAGCTCTTGCCTCCGAAAACATCAAATATCAAATTTATATTGAGTGACGATGCATAGGATTTTAATTTGACCCAACTATCTACACTCATTTCTAAATCTTTAAAAAGGGAATAATATTTATAATCAGAAGTAGCTAACTCATCTGCATAAACTAGCTGAAACTTTACTGCATTAGCCCCAGATTTTGCGGCAGCTTTAATTAATAATCTCGATTGATGAAAATTACCTTCAAACCCTTGAGCTACTTCTGCAACAATACTTAATTTACTTTTTCTTTTTGACATATGATAAAATTGGTTTTTCAAAATAAAAGTATGAAATTAAAGCTGTAGAAATTGTAAATAACATTATAACTAGTAAATTCTGAGTATAATTTTCATTCACAATTTCAATTATAAAAGGGTGCCAGGCATATATTCCATATGAAACGGTTCCCGAAGTGAGGAAAAATGATATTAATTTTAATCTGTCCTCATAGATAGCATCACTTAAGTTGTGGTGAGCGAAAATTATCATTGGAATACACAAATTTACCATTAAAAGTCCTAAAACATAATAAATAAAACCTGTGTTATGAAATAGATAATTTGACATTGACACAATCAATAAAATTATAGCAAATAATATTCCGGAAGAATATTTTGGAATACCATTGTTTTTAATGTAGCTACAAGTAATGATTCCAGAAAAAAAATGAAATAAATTTCCAAAAAGATTTCTACTATCAACTCCTATGTAATAGGACATGATTAAAAACAATCCAAATAAGAGACAATAGAATATTATTTTTTTTTGCGTGCCATTTAAAAAATGCATGGTAAAATATATCAATAAAGGAGCTATCAAATAAAATTGCATTTCAACACCTAAAGTCCAAAAAACCGTATTTAGCGAGTACGAGTGGTTAAATTGAAACATGAAAATTTCAGGTAAGATTTCAGAAATAGACAATAACCATTTCCCTCTCAAAAAAAAATGATAGCAAAGAGTGATAGTTGAAATTAAAATAAAAAGGGGCATTATTCTAATTATTCGTCTTTTATAAAAATACCAAATATCAGATCTATTAAATAAATACTTTTTATGAATAAATCCATATGATATTACATATCCTGACATTCCGAAAAATAATATTACGGCTGTTCTTCCAGGTAAATTCAGAAAATCCCAGAAAACTCCTTTATAACCTTCAACATGCCATAGTACAACTAACAGAGCTAAGATTCCTCTGGTCATCAATATTATGTCTATTTTCTTCACCAATTTGATGGGTTTAAAAGGTTTTTATCTAAATGGAAAGCGTTGTTCAAATTCTTGATTTTTTTATTATAATGATTCTTTTTTTTGAAATTTATAATATCAAGTAGTTGAAAATGGTTTTCAACACCAATAACAGCAAAATCTATATTCTTGTTACTTTTTATGAAATTGAAACACAAAGAAGAAATACTTATATCTTCTTCTTCGCATATTTTATTAATGTAGTCTAAAACTGGTTTAAGCTTTTTAAGTTTGGTGGGAAGTTTATTAGTGTTTTTAAAATACAACCCTTGAAGATATATAGATCTAGAATGAATTTCTATACCCTTTTGTTTTAATAACGGAAAATATGGCTCGAACTTTTTATCTAATATACTGTAAGGAAGTTGAATAATGTCGGGTATCAGACCGCAGTCAATTAATTTCACGAGTGTTTTTGGCTCATATACTGAAAATCCAATTTTCTCAAATACTGAACTTTCTTTAAATCGAAGCAAATTATTCCATAAATCCATGTTATTAATCAATTCGTCACTATCGTGAAATAAGCATCCATAAATTTTTTCTCTTTTTAAATTCTTAAGTGAATTTTGAACTTGATTTTCTAATGAATACCTTTTTGTATTGTGACTTATTTTTGTAATTATTTTGGATTTATTATTCGCTAAATCACCTAATCTTTTCTCTGCATTACCATAGACACTTGCAGTATCAAAATGAAGTATATTAGATTGATGCGCTAAATTAAATATTTTGATTAACTCTTTATCTGAGGGTATACCACTTGAATTTGAAATTCCATAATTTAATCCCCACTGTGCAGTTCCCAAAGCAATTTTCATTATAGACTTGGATTAAATAATGCCATTCTGTAACTGTCGACATAATCACCCTCAAATGAAAAGTGTGACCTGTGGTGACCTTCGATTAGAAAACCTAGTTTATTATACAAATTAATTGCTGCTTTGTTTAGCTTCAAAACGCCTAAGTTTATTTTACGAAGCTTGAGAGTTTCAAAACAAAAATTTATAACCACTTCCGATACCTCCTTCCCATATCCCTTTTTCCACGAGTTTGTATCTCCTATCATTAAACCATACTCTCCAAAAAAATGTTTGAAATTAATAGGATCGATCTTAATATTACCTATATGCTTTTTACTTTGCTTTAAAACGATAGCCCAAAAAAATTTTGGGTTTTCTTCTACTTCTGTTAAATACTCTTTTAATTTATCAATATTATAATCTCCACCTGAATCTAAAAAACGATTAACTTTTTTATCATTCATCCAAGCAACATAGTCCTTAGATAAAAAATTTTTACATAAGGGTTTAAGATGTGTCCTATCAGTTTCTAAACTTGGTATGTCGGTAAAATTTTTAATTATTTTATTCATTTAAAATAGATTTTGAAACCCAATAGGTTGTCCGATGAGATCAACCACTTTTTGTTGTTCTTTCATTCTTAGTCCAGGAAAAATTGGTATACTAATCGCTTCTTGATAGTATTTTTCAGATTCTACAAAACCCTTAGATGTAAATCCCAAATTTTTATAATATGGTTGCCTATAAATTGGTATATAGTGTATGTTAACAAGTATTCCGGCTGATCTGAATTTTTCAAAAAGTTGTTTATGATTGATAAATTGATTCTCTTTTAGTCGAATTATGTATAGATGATATGAGGACATTGAGTCAGGATTTTGTTGTGGGATTTTCACAATCGAATCGCATAAAAGTTCGTCATATCTCATTGCAATAAAACGTCTTTTTTCAATAAATTCATCTAAGCGATCCATTTGACTCAAACCAAGTGCTGCTTGGACATCGTTCATACGATAATTCAACCCTAAATTTATCTGTTCATAATACCAAGGACCATCAGGAACTTTACTCATCTCTGAGGATTGTCTTGTAATCCCGTGGCTTCTATAACGACCTAAAAGACCGGCAATTTCTGGATTGTTAGTTAAACACATTCCTCCTTCACAAGTGGTTATAATTTTTACCGGATGAAAACTAAAAACTGATATATCACTAAATTCACAGTTACCTACAGGTTTTCCTTTGTATTGAGCACCTATTGCATGAGAGGCATCTTCAATTATTTTAAAATTAAATTTCTTACTTAGAGAGTATATTTTTTCCATGTCACAACTTTGGCCAGCTAAATGGACAGGTATAACTACTTTAGGTAATTTACCTGTTTTTTTTGCTTTAATTAATTTATTCTCCAGAGCTTTGGTACACATATTATAGCTACTAGAATCGATATCAACAAAATCTACTTCTGCACCGCAATATAGAGCACAATTTGACGAAGCAACAAAAGATATCGGGCTTGTCCACACAATATCGCCTTCGCCAACGCCAAGAGATAAACAAGCAATATGAAGAGCGCTTGTAGCACTGTTACATGCATATGAATAGTTAGCACCACAATAATCGGCAACTCTTCGTTCAAATTGCAGAATAACAGGTCCTTGAGTAATGTATTCTGAACGTAGAACTTGAACAACCTTCTGAATGTCTTTTTCAGAAACGTCTTGTCTGCCATAAGGTATTAAAAGTCGCTCCTTGTCACCTTCAGCTTCCAACTTCATTTGATGGATTTGCTTTTCTAAAGAAGGGATTGATGTTTCTAAAAATTTACATAATTTGTGATTACTCAGACTCATGTCTTTAGGACGATGAGTTAAGTTTGGAATATCGTGAATACTTATTGGTTTTATCAATTCCTTTGAATAACCAAACACTTTAGCTATCAAAAGTCCAAATTGATATTTTGTAATTCGCTCATTTGAACAAATATTGAAAATTCCTGATGCACTGGAATTCAATAATAGGTTAATCATTTTACTTAAAACTTTTACCGATACAGGTGTGTAAAAAACATCATTAAATAACTTTGCAGCTTTCTTATTGTCTAAATCTTTTAAGATTTTATCCGAAAATGAGTTTTTATAGCCTGGACCCCAACCAAAAAAATTTGTGCGAATTACAAGTGCATCTTTATTATTGTTTAAAACTGTTTGTTCACCCTCACCCTTTGTTTCTCCATAGATATTTAAAGGTGAATATTTTTGCATCTCGTTTACAAATGCGTTTTCACCATTAAAAAGATGATCAGTGGAAATGTGAACAAACTTTATTTTTGAATCAAAACAAGCTTTTGCGATCTTTCCCGCTATTTCAACATTAGCTTCTTGTGCACTATCGGGTTTTACCTCGCATTCTTCAATATTTGTTAAACCAATACAGTTAATTACTATATCAGCTTTAACCAACTGTAACTTTTTTTTTATGTTAGAGATTGATAAATAGTCCATGTCAATTGTCCTAAACCGATCATGATTTATTTCCCTTTGATTCAGACCCAATACATAATTATATTTATTTTGGCCATTTTTAATCCAACTTTGGGCTAATAAGCTAGCTCCACCGGTAAATAAATATGTTTTCATTGAATATTTGAAAGAAGTTTTTCTTCATTATTTTTCAACCAAAATGCAAGATCAGACGAATTCATCCAAACTTTATTGTTGTCAGAACTATATTGAAAATGATTTGACACTTTTTTACCCTTTTTAATTCTCATAGAATCCGAAGATAAATTATGAATAGCTGGCAAAATTTTAAAATATGTGTCATATTCATAGGTGTGTGGAGAGTCCTCCACTCCTATCATTTGCTCATGTAATTTTTCTCCGGGGCGAATCCCAATAATCTTCTGTTTTACTCCTGGAGCAATTGCATTTGCGATATCAACTATTGTCATTGACGGAATTTTTTTAACATATATTTCTCCTCCCAACATATCTTCAAATGCGTGCCATACTAGTTTAACCGCTTCATCTAATGAGATCATAAAGCGTGTCATTGATAAATCAGTAATTGGAATAACACCCTCTTCTTTTTTTCTTAGAAAAAAAGGTATTACTGAACCTCGAGAACCCATAACATTACCATAACGTACAACAGAAAAAAGTGTTTTATCCATATTCAAATGTGAACTTCCAGCAACAAATAACTTATCTGATGCTAATTTTGTTGCACCATAAAGATTTATAGGATTGCAAGCTTTATCTGTAGAAAGTGCAACAACTTTTTTGATTTTTTTATCAGTGCATGTATCTATTAAATTCATTGCACCGTTAATATTTGTTTTTACACATTCAAACGGGTTATATTCTGCAGTAGGAACAATCTTAGTGGCAGCTGCATGAACAACAAAATCTACGCCATCTAGAGTTCTTGACAATCTTTCTTTATCTCTTACATCTCCAATTATAAAATTTACTCTTCTATCATTCTGGTATTTTTCTGCCATAGACCACTGCTTCATTTCATCCCTTGAAAAAATAATTATTGATTTAGGACTGTATTGCTTTAGTGTCATACTAACAAATTTTTTTCCAAATGAGCCAGTCCCACCTGTTACTAAAATTGTACTGTTTTCTAACATAATTATTTATCGTTCATATAAAAGGATTGTTTTTTGATCAGATGCTTTTCTGTTACTAATAATAAATTGCACTTTTCTTTCTATTAGATTTTCAATTTTTGCTTCTAATTGAGAAATATATTGTGTGTTTAATTGATCTCCAATTAATAGTACTTCAATAGATCCAGTATCTAACCCTTTAGCATAATCGCCAATTAAATGTATTTGAATAACCTCTCCCATTTGAGCTAACACGTGATCTACAATCTCTTCAAGACCTAAATGCTTAAAAACAACTTTTTGAAGTATTTCAAACATAGGGTGCTTTACATTGGCTTTATAAGAAACCTTATTATTGTCTTTATATTTTTCTAAATATCCAGCGTCAGATAGGTGGTTTAATTCTTTTCGAATAGAATTTGTTGATTCATTAAACTCAGACGCTAGACCATTTAAATAACCACGGTTGGCCTGATTAACGAAGAATTTAATAAGCAAGCGCAACCGTGTTTTTGAAGTAATTAACTTATTAAGCATTACTAAACTAACTATTATCTGATACAAATATATAAAAAATATTTAATATCTAGTACTTTTTTTACTTATTTTTAATTTCCAACTGAATATAGCTTTCGAGTAATAGATTTATCTATTATGTTTCGGGTATCGAAAATATATAAATTTTGTGCTGTTTGTTTTATAATTTTCTCCCAATTATAGTTTTTAAACTCGTCCCATTCTGTAAGAATTAATATCGCTTCTGTTTTTTTTATAGCCTCATTTATGTTTTTCGTAATATATAAATTAGAAAGTAATTCTTTTGAAGAGCTTTTTCTGAAATTGTCTAAATCTAATTGGTTTCTAACATCAGATATGATTCTTTTTTCAGAGACCATGGGATCGTAAACATAAATTCTAGCGCCTTTAACTAGAAGATCCTTGCAAATGTAAATTGATGCAGATTCTCTACTATCATTAGTGTTTTTTTTAAATGACCAACCTAAAATAGATATACATCTATCCTTTAATTTATTTTTAAAAAAGTCTACTACTTTTTTAGTGATCCTGTTTTTTTGATAATCGTTAATTTTTATTATTCCCTCCCAGTAATTAGCAACATCATCTAAACCGTAATTTCTGCATAAATAAACCAAATTTAAGATGTCTTTTTGAAAACAACTTCCTCCAAATCCAGGTGACACATTTAAAAAATCTTTACCAATTCTTTTATCCATCCCTATAGATTTAGAAACTTCCTCAATGGAGGCACCAGATTTTTCACAAAGTGCTGATAAGCTATTAATAGAGGAAATCCGTTGAGCAAGCATAGCATTTGAAGCCAATTTCGATAATTCTGCAGACCAAACACTTGTTGTTAGAATCTTATTTTTAGGTATCCATCTCTCATATATGGAGATTAAAAAATTTAAAGCATCTAATCCCCTCTTTGTATTTTCTGAACCAATTAAAACTCTATCTGATTTGTACAAATCCTGTATTGCAGTCCCTTCGGCTAAAAATTCCGGATTAGACAACACTTCAAAATTTATTCCTTTGGAATTGGCGCTTAAGACTTGTTTTATTTTTTCTGCTGTTCTAACAGGTAGTGTTGACTTTTCAACAATTATTTTATCATCTCTAGAAACATTTGCAATTCTTTTTGAGCATTTTACAATATTTGATAGGTCAGCAGCATAACCTTTCCCTTCACCACTTACTTTTGTAGGAGTATTTACAGCTAAAAAAATAATTTGAGCTTGTTTTATAGCACTGTCTACGTTACTACTGAAAAACAAATTTTTATTTCTAGTTTTTTTAACCAAGCTTTTTAGCCCGGGTTCAAACACAGGCAATTTTTCTAGATCTGGACTATTCCATTTTTCAATTTTATCTTCGTCGTCATCTACAACATAAACTTTAATATCCGGGCACTCATTAGCAATAACTGCCATTGTAGGTCCACCTACATATCCAGCACCGATACAACATATATTGTTTACATACAACATTTCGATTCTAACTCCTACAATACTTATTAAACTCCTGTTGATACATTCTCTTTGGATAATTAGAAATTAATTTTACAAATTCTGCACAAGCTCGCTTATTATTGCCTGTTGAGATAAACGCTAAAGCAGTTATTCTGATTGATTGCTCTACAATATTATTGTCTTTTGAGCTTCTAGCTAAATTGAAAAAGGAGATAGCTTCATTGAAATTTTTTAATTTAAAAGAAGCCAACCCAGCATTAAGTGAATGAGATTTTTGAAGCGGATCGATGTCTACGGCCTTTTTCCAAAGTTCATACGCTTCTAAATATTTACCTTGATCATAAAAAGATTTCGCATCTAAAGATAATTTTTCTGCCTCTTGAACTCTGGCCTGTCCATAAGTAAGTATTCTATACAACTGGAAAATGTTGGTATCATCAGGATATAAATTATAAGCTTCTTGTGCCTTGCCCATTGAAAAAGGATCTCCCAGAGATCTTGTCATTGCAAGTGTTCTCAAATAAATAACCCATATACTATTGCTATCTCCTGCTATGCTTCTAATTCTATTAAATGCGTCATTTATTTCAGAAGACATTTTTTTATACGCAAGTGTTCGCATATATATGTCGAAGTGAGGCATGTTATTTGGTAAACCTTTAAATGCTTTTTTTGCATAAAAAAAAGCACTATCTATTTTATTCTCCTGTAAAAGAAATTGAGCTTTTAAGTTTTCGGCAAAAAAGATTTTTGGATTATCCTTCATTCCCATATCAATCATTTCATAGGCTTTATCTTTTTGTCCTTTAAGATAATAATATCGTGCTTTCATAGCTTTTATTGGCATAGCCGTTTCGGTTAGATTAGGAAAATCGTGAGAAATTTGGTCTAACTCATCAATTGTATAAGTATAATTTGCAGTGTTAAATTCATAAAGTAGTCTTCCTTGTTTTGTTAATGATGTAAATGAAAGGATGTGGATTACGAGTCCAGGTATGATTAAAATAAACAATACAAATAAAAATATTTTAGATGTTATCCTATTTTGATGAAATTTATGTTCATAGTCATTTAAATTTGAATATTTAACAAGAATTAAACCTAAGTAAATTGCCAAAGATGACTGCATCAAGGGCCTTGCTACTGGAAAATTAAGTAATGCATCAATAATATACACAACAAAAGGTAAGATAAGTATGAAGAATTCAAAATTTAAAGATTTATTATGCTTGTATTTTTCAAGTATAATACGAATGATATAATAAAAAATAAGAATAAATAGGGTCAAATAAGCCATCCCTCCTAAAATGCCCGTTTCTGCAAAGACATGAATAAAGTCATTGTGTGCATGGTAAGGCACCGTGTATCCACTAATGTGTTCTTTTCCTTTATCTATAGACTCTATTTTCCAATTTCCAAGGCCGCTAGCAAAAACTGGATTTTCTTTAATGTATTTCCATGCATCTCCCCAATAATTAAATCTACCATTGGATGATTCCTCTGTGAAAGCAATTTTCCCAATTGTTTCGGTAATATCTGTTTTTTTGTATTTATCATTTGCAGTGTTGGTTGCTATAAGATTTATTATGAAAGCAACAATATATGGGGATACAAGCTTTGATATTTGTAAAGAATTATTTTGGATATCTTTTTTTTCTGCAAAAATTTTAAATATAAAAAATAGAATTAAAAAGATAAATACAATAATGGTACTAAGGATAGCGGCTCTAGCTTCAATTAGTGATATTGCCAGTATCGCAGAGGTTGATACAACGAATGTAAGTATTTTAAAAAAGAGTTTTTTGGAATTTAAAAAAAGAAAAATAGCGAATGGTAGTTTAAATGCAATAGATGCTGCTGTAATATTTTTATTTCCAGCAAATCCTTTGATTGCTATAACTCTAAGCCCTTCTTTAGGATAAACCTCAGAAAGGTCGTAGTAATATGATACCATTTCGGCAAATAAAAAAACAAAAAATACATTAAGAGTGAATTTTAAAGGATTTGGCAAATTTGATAATAAGAAAAAACAAAAAGTTATTGCAAAAAAAGTATTACCTATACGTGGTAGATTAATGAGTGTTTCAGTAGAATTTACGGCATAAAAATATGATAATATATTCCATATAAAATAAAATAAATATATGTAGATATATGCTGTTTTAAATAACTTAAAAAAGGATTGGCTATAATTTAAATCAGAATTATAAATTAGATATAAACATGAAATTAAATTTATGCATCCTAAATATATCCATTGAGGTGCAAGGATGTCAATAGCACCAAAATTTGATAATGATCCGGTTATGATATAGAGTATAATTAAAACATACGAAACAATACTGCTATTTAATCTACCGTAAATTCTATTATTCATATTAAAATCAAAACAGAGATTGTAAAAATAAAAAAAAACCCTCGCTTATGCGAGGGTTTAATTACAATTAGTTATCTAAATTCGTCTTATTCAGCAACAACTTGAGTAAACATAGAATCCTTGAACACTATAGTAACGACTTGAGAAGGGTTACTGTAAGTAGATATATTATTAGCTAATGTATCTGTTGTTGTTGAAGTAACAGCAACGTTACCATCCGCATCATATGTTTTTGTAGTAGTACTTGTTATAAGATCACCCTCAAATACAAATGTTACAAGACCAGAAGCAGTAGATGCATCCATATAAGGCTTTAATGTCATTAAATCGTCAGAATAGACCTTATCTTTATAAACAGTTGTAGTTGTTGTAATCTCCGTAGCTATAGCATACGAACCTGTTAATCCGGTATTGTTTAAAGTAACAGTATACAGACCAAGTTGAGGTAAAGTTGTAGCAGCAGAAAAGTCCATAGATGTCATTGCTGGTAACCCTGATAAAGTAATATGACCAACTTCATCAAGATTTTCAGCATCAACAGCTTTCAACTTAGAACAGTTTGTAACTGAGAATAAAGCGGCATCAGAACCTTCTATATGGTCGTGCAGGAACGAAGCAGATTCAAAATCTGTACCTCCACCATCAAGAACGAAATTTCTTATGAAACCTGATGTACCAAGGGTTTTAAGCTTAGTCATATCGTCAAGATTAACTATATCTATTTGACTAGGCTTCTCTCCAGCAACTATATTAACAGACTCAACAATAGCTGATGTTATAGAAACTTGATTCGTTTGCTCACTAATAAATGGTCCTGCAGCTGCAGCAATTCCAGTAACAGTAATGTTTTTAAGTGATGGGAAAACTGTAGCAGCTTTAGTGTATACAAAACTATTCTTAGCAGCAAGCCCAGTAATAGTCATGTCTGTAGCAGCTAGAGCCATAATAACATTACCATCGCTAATATCTTTAATAGAAACTGTTTTAGCAAGTGTTAATGAAAGCGTAGCACTAACATCTAAAGGAGCTGAAAAAGCAGTAGCTTTTGTTAACGTAATAGTTGTTGAAGCCTTTTGAGTAGCAAGCTTAGTTAATGCTAAAACCGTTGCAGCTGAAGACAAAGTAGCAACACTTGTTAATGCAGGTAAGTGTAGCTCAGCAAGTACTCCAGAAGATATTGTTCCATCCACAGATTTTACATCATCAAGGTGAACTATAGTTGTTCCTGACGAAGTTCCGTTTACAGTTAGGTCTCCTGTTAGAGCAGTTCCTCCAATATCAATCGTTTCAGCTAATGCAGCATTAACTGTAAGAGTAGCAGCAGATGTAATATCAATATCAGTTGCCTTAGCTGCAGTAAGTGTAGCAACTTTAGAAGCACCACCATCAATGACTAAAGCTTTTGGAAGATTAAGTTCTCCAGCAGCTTTACCAGCTGATTTTAAAGAAGTAGCTTTAACGCTACCCATTTTTAGTGAAGTTACAGCTTCAGGTACTGTTATATTATTTGCACTTGTAAGTAGGCTTAAGTCTAAGTCTCCAACAATATTTTCAATATCTAAATCACCTGTAACCGTTCTTAGCTTATCGTTAGAAACATCACCATCAGCAAGGGTGTTAGAACCACTAACTGTCAAATCAGCATCAACAAACGCAAGGTTATCAAATGTTAAGATAGGACCTGGACCAACAGTAGTTGGTGAGTAGGTGTGTGTAATCGTTACAGCTCCAAGTGAAGTAGCAAATTTATTTGTTACAGCAAGAATTCTTGCTAAATGCTCATCGTCAAAGTCATCGTCATCGACTGATACTTCAATTGAACCATTTACAATAACATTTGGATCATCAACATCGGTACTTATTAGTGACTCAACATATTCAAGAGTAGCAACGTTGTTAATAGTTATGTTTTGATTAATAACAGCATTAGCAGCTAATAATTCTTTAACATCGGCTTGTACTTCAGCTAAAGTTGAAGAAATAATTCCAAGATCAGCAGCAGTAGCAACATCATCTAAGGAAGCAGTTAATGCCTCAACAGCAGTTTTAATACTTGAAATTTCTCCACCAAGAGTTAATTCCAAACCGTTTACTGTGTTTTGCAACGCAGTAATTTGATCTGCAACAGTGGATAAACCTTGAACAGTCGCCGAAAGTGCAGTAATTTGATCAGACAGTTCGTCGAACTGATCATCATAGTTTTGACAGCCAACAACCGTTAGTGCAACCGCCAAAAGACTTAATAAACCTTTTTTCATTTTAGATAAATAATTAGTTAATAATGTTTTTATTTTAAATTTTTATGATTAACATATGAGTGCAAATATAAGTATTCTTACTTAACTCCAAATGTTTTTTTCAAAATTTTTGATTTTTTTTTAAGGATGTAAAAAAAAAACCTCCCAGTATTTCGTGGGAGGCGAAAGATTTTTAAGGCTTTAGAAGCATTAACGGTATTAATTTCGCTAATTTATAAGTTATTATTATATGTAATAATTGTATGAAGAATCTTTTATTAACAATTTTATTAAGAATTACTTATAAATAACGAATTTAGATGTGTAAATGAAATATTTAAAATTAATATTCCTCGTTTTAGCGATTATTTGTTATGTTGAAATTTACTACATGCATAGTATGCTCAGCTTTATTGATTATCCTTACCTTTATCTAGGAAGTATTTTCCTTACTCTGTCAATTTATTTATTTATTAAGAAAGGCAAATGATATTAACTGATAGCGAAAAAATATTAGTAGCACTTGGGGCATTGGTCATAATTTTGGCAATAGTTGCTAACGCAATCAAGGATTATAGAAGAATGACTAGAGAAGCCAATAAAAAAGTTGAACAAAAATTAAGGGATGAGGAATACATCAAAGAGCTCAAAAAAATTATAGACAAAAAAAATAGAGAATTGG
>CACONV010000012.1 GCA_902628605.1 uncultured Bacteroidota bacterium | reverse complement strand
AAAGAAAAATGAGTTCCATTGAAAATGATTTAAAATTTATACACAAAGAAATCAATCCTGACAATATTTTTCAAGAAAGAAAAATAAATTTTATCGACTTTTACCTTCATTATGGTGATACTTTTTTTGAAAGCTTGTTTGATAATATTGATTTATTTGAAAAAAAGTTTTTGGTCCTTGATCTAAAATAATTTAATTACTTAATCTCTATTTTGAAAAAAGATTAATTGTATTTTTGAGAATGGAATGCAAGGTATTAATTATTGATTTCGGATCTCAATATACCCAACTAATTGCTAGAAGAGTTAGAGAATTACATATTTACTGTGAAATATTTAGTTTTGATAATCTTCCAAAAAACATACTAGAATATAGTGCTGTAATTTTATCAGGTTCACCTTTTTCTGTGCATTCCAAAAATGCTCCTAAAATTGATATTGCAAAAATTAAGGGAAATGTTCCTATTCTAGGAATATGCTTTGGTGCACAATTTTTAGCCGATTATTATGGAGGTGAGGTAGGAAAATCTTTCACTAGAGAATACGGACGAGCGAAATTGATTACTCATGATACCAATAATTTGTTATATGGTTTTAAAAATAACTCTCAAGTTTGGATGAGTCATGGAGACACAATAAATAAATTACCTAAGGAAACAGAAAAATTGGCTAGTACGGAAGATGTGCGAAATGCTGCTTTTAAGTTCAAATCTGAAAACACTTTCGCTATTCAATTTCATCCTGAGGTTTATCACACCACTCTTGGTATTAAGCTTTTAGAAAATTTCTTAGTCAAAATATCTAAAATAAAACAAACATGGACTCCAGATTCATTCGTTAAAATGACAGTACAAAAAATTAAAGAGAAGATAAAAAACGATAAAGTTATTTTGGGATTGTCAGGAGGAGTTGATTCTTCGGTTGCTGCAATTCTTGTTAATAAAGCTATTGGGGACGATCTGATATGCATTTTTGTTAATAATGGTCTTTTAAGAAAAGGCGAGTTTGATAGTGTTTTGAGTCAGTATGAAAATATGGGACTGAATATTATAGGTGTTGACAAAAAAAAACAATTTTTAGATAATTTAAAAGGTATTAACGATCCAGAAGAAAAGAGAAAAGTTATTGGCAACACCTTCATTGATGTTTTTGATGAAGAAGCTAAAAAAATCAAAAATGCTAAATGGTTAGCTCAAGGAACCATATATCCGGATGTAATTGAATCACAATCTGTAAAGGGTCCTTCAGCCACTATAAAATCGCATCACAATGTTGGTGGTTTACCAGACTTTATGAAATTGAAAATAATAGAGCCTCTTAGGATGCTTTTTAAAGATGAAGTGAGAAGAGTAGGTAAAACATTAAAAATAGATGATTCTATCTTGGGTCGTCATCCTTTTCCTGGTCCAGGACTTGGTATCCGAATATTGGGAGATATAACTTCTGAAAAAGTAAGTTTGTTACAAGAGGTAGATTCGATTTTTATAAATAGTTTGAAAGAGGATGGACTTTATAATTCAATTTGGCAAGCTGGTGCAATTTTATTACCAGTACAGAGTGTTGGTGTTATGGGTGATGAAAGAACATATGAAAGATGTGTTGTTTTAAGAGCGGTCAGCTCTACTGACGGTATGACTGCTGATTGGATTAATTTGCCTTATGAATTTCTTCAAAAAGTTTCAAACAAAATAATTAATAACGTTGTAGGGGTTAATAGGGTTGTTTATGATATTAGTTCTAAACCACCATCTACAATTGAATGGGAGTAGTATGAAGCTGAGAGTATTTTTTTTCTTCTTTTTGATATTAGGATTTCTTTCATTTTCTCAAAGCACTCCGGATAGATTTATTGTTCATAAAGTAAAGAAAAAAGAGACCCTATATTCTTTATCCAAAATGTATAATATTTCTATAGAAACTATCAAAGAGTATAACCCTTTAATTGATAAGATTGGTCTGAAAAGGAAAATGAAATTACAAATTCCATTCTTTAAAAATAAGGAAGTTAGAGAGGATAAGCCAGAGTTGGTTAATTACAAAACGCATCTTGTAAAACCAAAAGAAACCAAGTGGAGATTAGCCTACGAATATGGACTTAAAATTAGTGACTTAGAAAAAATTAATCCAGAAATAGTGGGTGGATTAAAAGTAGGGCAACAAATATTGTTACCTACAGGAAAAGACTCTATTATTCATGATTTCGAAAATGAAATGAATTATTACAAAGTTAAGTCGAATGAAAATTTATCAGTAATAAGTCAAAAAATTGGAATTTCAATTGACAGTTTAATCACATATAATCCTCGTTTCACCAATATTCAACCTGAAGAAGAGTCCATATTAAAAATACCTAACCGGTTTAAGGGCAACTTCGATGTAAAAAATGGTTTACTATATGAGAGAATTTCCCTAAAGGATTCTTTTTTTTCAAATAACTATTTACAATTAGTATGCTTTTTACCCTTCAAAATCAAGGAAATAGAATTTGATTCTGTTGAAAAAACCAACATTAAGCTTTCTAAAAGAAATTTACATACAATTTCTACTGACTTCTATTTTGGTATGGAAATGGCAAAGGGCTTTTGCGACTCCCTCGGGATTAAAACAAAAATTCATGTTATTGATACACAAAATGATTTAAGCGTAATTAATGAAAAGATATCTTCAGTTAAGTGGAAAGGAATTAATGCTATCATTGGGCCTTTGATTCCTAAAAATTTTGATTTTTTTTCAAAAAACAGTCAAATATCAGATATACCGATTATTTCTCCGTTATCCACAAAGGAAATAGATGGAAACAAAAATCTCTTTCAATCTGTTGGTCGCCTTAGAAGATTGAGAAAGGTAATGATGAATTATATAAAAAACGAAATTGATACAACCCAAAACTTAGTCATTATTACGGACAGCACGAATTTTAAAATTGCTGAAGAATTTAAAAAGATATTTTCAAAGGCGCATTTCGTGGAATCAGAAAAAAGTGGATTTGTAATACCTGAGTTAATAGATTCTCTTCTTGTAGATTCATTAAAAAATCAAGTAATTTTCGAATCACAAAACTTAGGTTTGGCAGCAAACGTAACAACATTATTGAACTCTCAGGTAGGGAAAGACAGAGATGTTCAACTTTATTCAAGTTTAAGAACAACAATTTATGATAATGTAAATATTTCTAGAAAACACTTAGGTAATATTAAATTCACATACCTAAATGATAATTTTCCAAGGGAAACAAATGAAAGAAAAAAATTTAAAGAAAAATTTTTAAAAAAGTATGGAGATTATCCTTCCAAAGAAAGTTATCGCGCTTTTGATGTTACCATGGATGTAATACTAAGATTGGCTTATCAAAATAAAATATATAGTGATAAAATAGAAGAAACAAATTATATAGAAAACAAATTCAAATACCTGCCAGATAAGGGTGGTGGGTTTTCCAATTTTGGTTTTTATATTCTTCAAAACAGAGACTATGATATAATAGAAATCAAGAAATAATATTTAGTTTTTAATATTTCACAAATAGTTTTTGTAATTTTAAGTCCGGAAAATTTTTATATCCGGATGTCTCATAATACTAAATATATATTTGTAACGGGTGGTGTTAGTTCCTCTTTGGGTAAAGGAATTATTGCTGCCTCTTTGGCAAAACTATTACAGGCCCAAAATTATAGGGTTACAATTCAAAAGTTAGATCCTTACTTAAATATCGACCCTGGTACACTAAATCCTTATGAACATGGTGAGTGTTTTGTTACTGACGACGGAGCAGAAACAGACCTTGACCTTGGTCACTATGAAAGATTTTTGAATGTAAAAACATCACAGGCAAATAATGTTACAACAGGAAGAATATATCAAAGCGTTATTGAAAAAGAGAGAAAGGGTGATTTCCTTGGAAAAACGGTGCAAGTAATTCCACATATCACAAACGAAATTAAGGACAGAATTTTATCTTTAGGAATAGACAAAGACTATGATATAATTATTACTGAAATTGGAGGTACTGTTGGTGATATAGAGTCTTTGCCTTACATAGAAGCGGTTCGTCAATTAAAGTGGGAATTAGGTGAAGAAAACTCATTGGTAATACATTTAACATTAATTCCTTATTTATCTGCAGCTGCTGAATTGAAAACTAAACCAACTCAACACTCCGTAAAAACTTTGATGGAAAGTGGCGTAAATGCTGACATAATTGTATGCAGAACAGAGTACAAACTATCTGAAGCAATTAAAAACAAAATAGCATTATTTTGTAATGTCCAAAACGAAGCGGTTATTGAATCAATTGATGCAGAAACGATATACGATGTTCCAATTTTAATGCAAAAAGAGCGTCTAGATAAGGTAGTACTTAAAAAACTTGGATTATCTACTATAAAATCTAGTAAGATGGATAGGTGGAAAGTGTTTCTTGATAAATTAAAAAATTCGAATAAAACTGTTAATATAGGTCTTGTTGGAAAGTATGTTGAACTCCAAGACTCTTATAAATCTATCCTTGAATCTTTGACACATGCGGGAGTAGCTAATGAAGTAAAAGTAAATATAATAACAATTCATTCTGAATCAATTGAAGACAAAAATTTAAGTGAAATGTTAGAAAAGTTAAACGGTATAATTGTAGCTCCTGGATTTGGTGAAAGAGGGATGCAAGGCAAAATTAATGCTATTAGATATTCAAGGGAAAATCATGTCCCATTTTTAGGTATTTGTTTAGGAATGCAAATGGCTGTAATTGAATATGCTAGAAATGTTTTAAAACTTGAAGATGTTAATTCAACTGAAATGAAAGAAAATTGTAAAAATCCTATTATTTCTCTTATGGAAAATCAAAAAAGTATCCTAAATAAAGGAGGTACAATGAGGCTAGGTGCTTGGGATTGCGAATTATTAAAAAATTCTAAAACAGAAAAAATATACAATAAAAAAGTGATTTCAGAAAGACACAGACACCGATATGAATTAAATAACAAATATTTGGACCAACTCAACAAATGGGACCTTATTCCATCTGGATTTAATCCAGAAACAAATCTAGTTGAGATTATTGAACACAAAAAACATCCTTGGTTTATAGGAGTGCAATTTCATCCAGAATATTCTAGTACTGTCTTAGAGCCTCATCCATTATTTAAAAGTTTCATAAATTCATCAGTTGAAAACTTAAAAAATAATAATAATTAGTATGGAAGAAAAAAAATTAGATCCATATCAACTAATCGGATTCGTTTTAATTGCCCTGATTATGACTTGGATGCTTATGCGTCAACAAGAACAAAATTTAAATAATCAGGCTAAGGTTAAATCAGAAAGTGAAATTCTGAATGAATCTCAAAATAAGTTGTCAAATCAAAATTCTAAACAAACCATAAAAGAATCACTTAGTGTTGAGAATTTAAACTATTCAAATGTAAAAGAGGAAGAGTTTTATCAATTAGAAAATAATTTGATTAAAATAGTAATTTCTAGCAAAGGGGGGCAAATTACTAAAGCTAATCTTAAAAAGTTTGACAACTACTTAAAAGAGCCGCTTAACTTGGTAGACAACAACCAAAATACAAATTTAGTTTTTAAGCTAAAAGATGGAAGACAAATCAATACATCCAAATTGAACTTTGAAATAAATAAAAACAAATCTAAAAAAGGGAAACTAACAATGCGTGCGCTCTTCAGCCAAGATAGATGGATAGAATTTAGATACTCTTTATTACCGGATTCTTACCTGTTAGATTACTCCATAACTTCATCAAATTTGCAAAGTTTTGTTGACGCCTCAGAGTTAAATAGACTTGAATGGAGTTTAAAATCCTTTAGGAATTCCAGAAGTGTGGAGTATGAAAATAGATATACTGAACTTACTTATGGATACGAAAATGGTAAAGTAAATGAGCTCAGTATTACTGGTACTGATGAAAAGAAAGTTGATGAAATCCAGTGGATAAGCTACAAACAACATTTTTTTAATTCGATTTTAATTCCAGATAAACAAATTAGTAATGTGTTTCTTAAATCTGAAAATTTAGTTCAGTCAGAGGATAAAAAAGAAAAATATACTAAGTTTTATAGTTCTGTTATTCCACTTAAGAATAATGGGGATTTTGATTTTAAATTCAAATGGTATTTTGGTCCCTCACAGTATTCTACACTTTCGAATTACAAAATAGGTATTGAGAAAAGTGTAAACTATGGCTGGGGCATATTTGGGTGGATTAATAAGTATATTTTTATTCCTCTCTTTAATTTTATTAGTTCTTTTATGCCATTTGGTATTTCAATAATCATTATGACTATTATAGTGCGATTAGCAATGTCACCCGTAACATATCGGTCTTATGTCTCTCAAGTCAAGATGAAAATACTAAGGCCAGAAATAGAGGAGATAAACAAAAAGTTTTCTAAGGATGCTGTTAAACGACAACAAGAAACAATGTCACTTTATTCCCGGGCTGGCGCAAACCCAATGTCAGGTTGTTTACCAGCATTAGTTCAGTTACCAGTTTTTTATGCGTTATTTAGTTTTTTTCCGGTTGCATTCGCTTTAAGACAAAAAAGCTTTTTATGGGCTGATGATTTGTCTTCGTACGATTCTATTTTAGAATTACCATTCAATGTACCTTTTTACGGAGATCATATAAGTTTATTTCCGATTTTAGCATCTGTAGCAATTTTTATTTACACGATGATGACAATGGGACAACAACAACCACCTCCACAGCCCGGAATGCCAAACATGAAGTTTATTATGTATTTAATGCCTTTAATGATGCTTTTTTTCTTTAACAATTACTCAAGTGGACTGAGTTTATATTACTTTGTGTCAAATTTGTTAACCATACTTTTGATGGTTGTTATAAAAAACTTTGTTGTTAGTGAAAGTAAAATTTTACTCCAAATTGAAGAAAACAAAAAGAAACCAAGAAAAGTATCAGGATTTAGTGCCAGACTTCAAAAGGCAATGGAGCAGGCTGAAAAACAAAAACGTTTAAATAGCAAAAGATAAGCTTACATTAAAATGAGCAAAAAAGTAATTGTAGCTCTTTCTGGGGGAGTTGATTCAAGTGTTGCAGCTCTGATTCTAAAAAAGCAAGGGTATCATGTTATTGGAATTTTCATGAAAAATTGGCATGATGAATCTGTTACTATTTCTAATGAATGTCCATGGCTAGAAGACAGTAATGATGCTTTAATTATAAGTGAAAAATTAGGAATTCCCTTTCAAGTTATTGACTTGAGCAAAGAGTACAAAAATAGAATTGTCGATTATATGTTTCGAGAATATAAAGAAGGTAGAACGCCTAATCCTGATGTTTTATGTAATAAAGAAATAAAGTTTGATATTTTTCTTTCAAAATCTGAATCACTAGGTGCTGACTTCATTGCAACTGGTCACTATTGTAGAAAAAAAGAATTTAAAAAAGGAAATAAAAATATTTATAGATTAATACAGGGTATAGATAAGACAAAAGACCAGTCCTATTTTTTATGTCAGTTGAATCAAGTTCAATTATCAAAGGTGCTATTTCCTATAGGCAACCTAAAAAAAACTGATGTCAGGAAAATAGCAAAGGAAAATGGCCTTATAACTGCAAATAAAAAAGACTCTCAGGGGTTGTGTTTTGTTGGTAAAATCAAATTACCAGAATTTCTTCAACAAAAATTAAAAATCAAGAGAGGTAAAATTATCAAAGTAGCCCCAGAGGAAAAGGTTTTTAAAAAGAGTGTAAAAGGCGAAAAAGATGATGATTTTCTTAAAAGTTCTGTTGAAAAATATAAATATACCGAAGCAGACGGGGAAATGATAGGCTATCATAACGGGGCACATTTCTTTACTATAGGCCAAAGAAAGGGGCTGCAAGTTGGAGGATTTAAAAGTCCTTTATTTGTTATTGAAAAGGATATAAAAAAAAATATTATTTATGTTGGCGAAGGAAAGAATCATCCAGGATTATATAGACAAGGTCTTTTAATTAGGAATAATGATATTAATTGGGTAAGACCTGATTTAAAAATTAGTTTAAACTCTTCTAAAAAAATTTTAGCGAGAATAAGATACAGACAAACTTTAAAACCAGCTCGAATTTTTAGAGATCAAAATGGACTTTACTTGATTTTTGATAAAAAACAAAAGGCCATATCAAGTGGTCAATTTGCCGCTTGGTACAAGGGAAAAGAATTAATTGGCTCAGGTATTATTTATTGAATTTGCCAAAATATCATTGCTCAATTCAACTTGATTTCGAATTAAATCGTCAAATTTTTCTTCCCTTCTTATAAGATGTCCTTCACCACCTATCCAAAGAATTTCTTTTGGTTTGTATCTAGAATTATAATTGCTAGACATTGAAAAACAATAAGCTCCAGCATTTTTAAATACAAGATAATCACCTTCTTTAATCTCACTTATTTTACGATTACTTCCAAATGTATCGGTTTCACAAATATATCCAACCACAGAATAAAATCTTTCTTCTCCCGTAGGATTCGATAAGTTTTCAATTTCATGATAAGATCCATAAAACATGGGTCTCATAAGATGATTAAAACCACTTTCAACTTGTGCAAATACTGTAGAAGTAGTCTGTTTTACAGAATTTACTTTACTTATAAAATATCCTGCCTCACTAACTAAATACTTTCCAGGCTCAAAAACTAGAGTTAATTCACTACCGTAATTTTTACAAAACTCATTAAACCTAACACTTAATTTTTCTCCAAGTTCTTCGATATTAGTTTCAATATCTCCTTTTTTGTATGGAACTTTGAATCCGGAGCCAAAATCTATAAATGATAATTTTTTAAATTTTTTAGCAGTATTAAAAAGAATTTCAGATGCATGCAAGAAGACTTCTATATCCAAAATATCGCTTCCTGTGTGCATGTGAATTCCATTTATATTCATCTTAGTATTTTCCACAATCCTTAATAAATGGGGTATTTGATGTATTGATATGCCAAATTTCGAATCAATGTGACCTACAGAAATATTATTGTTTCCTCCTGCCATTACATGCGGATTTATTCTTATACATACTGGAACGGACGGATGTTTGTTTCCAAATTGTTCCAACATTGCAAGATTATCAATATTTATTTGCGCTCCGTATGAAACGACTTTTTCAATCTCATCTATAGAAACACCGTTTGGTGTATATATGATATTCCCTGGATTGAAACCTGCTTTGAGACCAAGTTCCACTTCTTGCAATGAAACAGTGTCTAGTCCAGCACCGAGTTGATTTAAGTATTTTAAAATATTTACATTGCTAAGCGCTTTTGCTGCATAATTAATACTCAAATTTTTTACATTTCTAAAAGCTAATTTGAGTTTTTTGTATTGCTTCATTATTTTTTCTGAGTCATAAATGTAAATAGGCCCCCCAAAATCTTTTGCAATTTTTAATAATTGTTCTCTTTTCATTTTACCAAATTCAATTGCAAAAGTAACATCTTATAGAAATTTGTAACAAATACCTTTTGCAAAATATTAAAATTTTAAATTATTGTTACATTTAAAACATTATTCTAAATAAAATTTTATAACAAGGGCAATAGAATTTTATATTTTTGTACCAAAAAGTTTATTATGAATTTGCACGAGTACCAAGGAAAAGAAATTTTAGCCAGCTATGGCGTTTCTACGCAAAAAGGAATAGTTGTCAGCAATGCAGACGATGCCTTTATAGCTGCCCAAAAATTGAATAAAGAAACTGGTACTAATATATATGTAATTAAGGCGCAAATTCACGCTGGAGGTAGAGGTAAGGGAGGTGGAGTTAAAATCGCAAAATCGTTAGATGAAGTAAAAGAAATTGCTAAAAAAATGATAGGAATGATGCTTATAACACCACAAACCCCTTCTGAAGGAAAAAAAGTAAGAAAAATTCTTATCGCGGAGGATGTTTATTATCCAGGTGAATCGGAAACTAAAGAATTCTATATGTCAATTTTGTTGGATAGAAAAAATTGTAAAAATATTATAATGTACTCCACTGAAGGGGGAATGGACATCGAAAAGGTTGCTGAAACAACTCCTGAATTGATTTTTAAAGAAACTGTAAATCCTACAATTGGTTTGCAAAAATTTCAAGCCAGGCAGATTGCATTCAATTTAGGTCTTAAGGGAGACGCTTTTAAAGATATGACAAAATTTATCTTTTCGTTATATAAGGCATATGTCAAGTCAGATTCATCATTGTTTGAAATAAATCCACTTCTTAAAACTTCTGATGACAAAATAATTGTGGTTGACTCTAAAGTAACTATTGACAACAACGCTTTATTTCGGCACCCAGATTACTCAGATTTAAGAGATTTAACGGAAGAAAACCCCATAGAGGTTGAGGCTGATAACGCAGGCCTTAATTATATTGACCTAGATGGAAATGTCGGTTGCATGGTAAATGGAGCCGGTCTTGCAATGGCTACTATGGATTTAATTAAACAAGCAGGAGGCTCACCCTCAAATTTTCTTGACGTTGGTGGTACAGCAGATGCGGAAAGAGTTGAAAAAGGATTTAGAATTATTCTTAAAGATCCAAGTGTTAAAGCAATACTTATAAATATTTTTGGTGGAATAGTTCGATGTGATAGAGTTGCTAATGGCATAGTTGAGGCATATAAAAACATTAAGAATATAAATGTTCCAATTATAGTCCGGCTTCAAGGGACAAATTCAGATATAGCTAAAGAAATTATTGATAATTCAAATTTGAATGTACTTTCAGCAATTGATTTTAAAGAGGCTGCTGATAAAGTTCAAGAAGTCATAAAATAAGACATTTTGTCACTAATTTTAGCAAATATAATGTCAAAATGACATCTAAAGACGCATGGTATGTGTTTTGCTAATATACAGTTGAACTTAAAAACTTAATATTATGAATTTAATTACAACAAATTTAAATAGATGGAAACCTACATTATTGGATGAATTATTTGATGATAGATGGTTTAACTTCGAAACTTATAACAACACTTTTCCAGCCGTGAATTCAATTGAAAAGGATAATCAATATCTACTCGAAATTGCTGTTCCTGGAATGGATAAAAAAGATTTTGAAATTGAAATTGAAAATGATTTAATTTCAGTTTCCTCAACTTCTAAGCGAGAAAAAGAACTAAAAGATAGTTTCAACTACAATAGGCAAGAATTTAATTATAATTCATTTCATAGAACTTTTTCATTGCCTAAAGAGGTAGATCAAAGTAAAATAAAGGCTATTTATAATAATGGTATTCTAACCATTACTTTACCCAAATTAAAAGAAGTAATTTCAAAATCTAGAAAATTAATTGAAGTAAAGTAATTTATTTTAACTAAATAATTAGAGCGGCTTAACTAAAAGCCGCTTTTTTTTTAAATTTGAAAAAAAAGCATGATTAATCAAAAACACTTATTTATCATAATTTCTACTTTGTTTTTGAATATTTCGTTTTCACAAAATAGATCTTTACCAATAGATACAATTGTAAAAACAAATCACCAGACTTATATAAATGGCAAGAAAATTAGTTACGTTGCAGAGACTGGAACGCAACCAGTTTGGAATAAGGATGGGATTGCAGAGGCTTCTCTATTCTACACTTTTTATAGAAGGACCGATGTTAGTGATAATTATAGACCAATTATTTTTTCATTCAATGGAGGCCCCGGCTCAGCATCAGTATGGATGCATTTAGCTTACACTGGACCAAGAATCTTAAAAATCGATGATGAAGGATATCCTATTCAGCCATATGGTTATAAAAATAACCCCTATTCTATATTGGATACAGCAGATATAGTTTTTATCAATCCAGTAAATACAGCTTATTCTAGAATGCACAAAGTAAATGGAGAATATCCTAAAAGAGAAAAGTTTTTTGGTATAAGTGCAGATATCTCTTATTTATCAGAATGGCTTAATACATTTGTCACAAGAAAAAATTTGTGGGATGCTCCAAAATATCTAATTGGAGAAAGTTACGGAGGTACAAGGGTCATGGGACTTTCTCTCGCATTACAAAATAAACAGTGGATGTATTTGAATGGTGTAATTCTTGTTTCACCAGCAGATTATAGAACCCTTAGAGTAGGGGGTCCAGTTTCATCGGCTTTGAATTTACCTTATTATACAGCTGCTTCGTGGTATCATAATA
Source organism: uncultured Bacteroidota bacterium (assembly GCA_902628605.1). The sequence goes on along the minus strand of CACONV010000012.1, from coordinate 12,825 downwards.
AATTAAATGAAGACCTGCAAAAGTTAGACCTTTTGGATGTTTTACCTATTTCTGAGGATTATGCTATCAATAAATTGATTCCAGCTATTGCAAAAGGAGGGGCTTTACCTTTAAATGAAAAAGAAGAAATTGCTAAAAAAATGTCCTACTTTTCTGGAATTTCAGAAAAAGTTATTCTTCAGCATAATCTTGATTTGCCTGAAAGTTTTTTTTGGAAGGAACTTTTAAGAGATGAGGGATTCACCGTCGGTAGACTTGATTCTAGATATAAAGGAATAGATAGAAAGCAATCTGGTGATAATCCAGATTACAATTCAGAATTAGATTCTTGGGAACATTCATTTACTCCTGCGATTAACCAATATATTTTAAATGAACTAAAATTTAAAACTGATATAAAATATAATATGTTTGGACTAGTTCATCCTTGGGAAGATGACAATTTAAACACAAGAGAAGATCTAAGACAGGCTATGGCCCAAAACCCGTACTTAAATATTTTAACTCAGTCAGGTTATTATGATGGGGCAACGACATATTTTGCTGCCAAATATACTCAATGGCAAATCGACCCTAGCGGTAAGCTAAGAGACAGAATGCATTTTAAAGGTTACAGAAGTGGTCATATGATGTATCTTCGAAAGGAGGACTTGAAAAAAGCGAACGACGATCTAAGAGAATTTATTTTAAAAACTCTACCTGGGAGTAAACCCGCTAAGTATTAAGTCAGTTAGAATTAACTTTAAACGATTTAATCGCCTGATTTGGTTCTATTACAGAATAATCTTTCCAGTATTTTGGATCATAAGAGTGAAGTTTATCTTGTTTAAATCTTTTTTGTTCCTCTATTTTACTGTACTCTTCTTCATTAATTGGTATATCATCAAAGACAATCAAAGTAGTTTTTGAACTTTGGTCTAAGTTGAAATTAATTCTTGCTAATAGCTCATTTTGTTTCCTTCTTCCTCGAACATATTTATTTTTTTCTACAATCTTTATTGGTCTATTGATTCCAGATTTAAACTTAAATTCTGATTCTAAGAATTGAAGTTGATATTTTTCAGTAGAAAAATGGCTAAAAACAACAGTAGCCCTGTGATAGTACAATTCAAAAGATATTCCAAACAATGAAAAATCTCTTAAAAGTTTATTATTTTGCTGCTGAATCTTTATGATGGAAAAATTTTCAGAATCAATCCAGATATCACCACTATATTTTCCTTTTGAGGATTTAGGCTTAAATTTTATTTTATAAACTGGTATCTCTCCTTCATAAGAATAGGAAATGATTTTAAAATCATATAAATAAGATTTTTTTAAAAATTCAAACTTTAGTCCTTTTTTATAGATGCCGTCGTATATTCTTGATATTTGACTTTTTCTGTTTTTATAAAAATTTTCATTTTCAATATTCTTTTTTTCTAGTTGTTTTTTAATAATTGTTGAGTCTTGTTTAATACTATCTATGCTTTCTTCAATCAGTTCTTCCCTGTCAACCTTAGTGCTGAAAATTCCTGATTTAAATTTGAAATAAGAATTTTCTTTTGTTCGCTTATTTAAAATTTCAGCAATCTTTTTTTCAATTTGTTCATATCCTTTTTCGTTAACAGTGTCGGCAAGATCCACAGCTCTAATAATTTCGAGTTTTTGATTTTCCTTGCTCCAATCACCGTAAATTTGACCGAGTGATTCGGTATGCCATGAGTCTTTTTTGGGAATTGATTTGAATATTGAATCCCAAAATTTCCTATTTAATTCACTAATTGATGATTTTTCAATTTCCATCTTCATTTTGTCCCATTTTTGAAAAAAAGATTCTCTCATAAAGAATCTTTTTTTAGAATAACTAGTTAAATATTTATCATCTATTTTCTCCTTTACCTTTTTAATTATTTCGTAAGCATCTAAGTTTTGAGATGTTAGAATTATAGAATTAAGTTTTATTGTCTTTTCACTGAGCTCTATTACCGTTTGTTTTAAATCAACAATTGCACCCTTATATTCGTTGAAACCCATACAACTTATAAATAAAGAATCTTGGTTTGAAAAATTTGTTGATTTTGAGACTCGGAAAAAGCCCTCTTCATTGGAAATTGTATTGTAATTAAAGTTTGTTAAAATGGTTGTAAATGGTATAGGATCCTTTGTAATGCTATCTGTAACCTGTAAATATATTTCCTGGCCCTGCAATACTATTGTTTTTAAAAAAATCAAATAATAAGAAATTCCTTTCATTGCTTTTATATATTATTTTTAAGTTTTTTAAGTTCATCCCTTAACCTAGCTGCTTCCATGAAATCTAGGTCTTGAGCAGCCTTTTCCATTTTTTTTCTTGTTTCTCTAATTTTTTCTTCAATCTTTTTTTTAGGTAGCAGGTATATAGATTCTTCATCAGTTTTTATTTTTTTTTCAATTTCTGAATCAACTTTTTTTGCAAGAGCGTTTTCTAAAGTTTTTTCTATCTGTCTTGGAACGATATTATTAACTTTATTGTACTCTTGCTGCTTTTCCCTTCTGTAATTTGTTTCTTCAATTGTTTTTTTCATTGAATCTGTAATTCTATCGGCATATAGAATGGATTTACCATTAATATTTCTCGCTGCTCTTCCTATTGTTTGTGTTAAAGAACGATTTGACCTTAAAAAGCCTTCCTTGTCTGCATCCAATATTACCACTAAGGAAACCTCTGGTAAATCCAATCCTTCTCTTAAAAGATTAACCCCAATGAGAACATCGAAATCACCTTTTCTTAGTCCCTGCATGATTTCAACCCTCTCTAACGTTTCTACATCACTATGGATGTACCTCGTTTTTATACTAATTTTCGCTAGATAATTTGTGAGTTCTTCTGCCATTCTCTTTGTTAATGTTGTAACGAGAGTCCTTTCCTTTAACTCAACTCTTTTTTGAATCTCTTCAATAAGATCATCAATTTGATTTTTACTTTTTCTTACATCTATAACAGGATCTAATAACCCAGTGGGTCTTATAATTTGTTCAATAAAAACACCATTTGATTTTTTAAATTCATAATCAGAGGGTGTTGCACTTACATAAAGAACCTGACTTTGTAATTGTTCAAATTCCTCGAATTTTAGAGGTCTATTATCAAGGGCTGCTGGAAGTCTAAAACCGTATTCTACTAGGTTTTCTTTTCTACTTCTATCACCTCCATACATAGCATGTACCTGTGATATTGTTACGTGACTTTCGTCAACCACCATAACATAGTCATTGGGGAAATAATCCAATAAACAAAATGGTCGTGTTCCAGGACTTCTGCCGTCAAGATACCTTGAGTAGTTTTCTATACCTGAACAGTATCCGAGTTCTTTGATCATTTCTAAGTCGAAATTAGTCCTTTCCTCTATTCTTTTTGCTTCCAAATTTCTCCCCATGTCTTTAAAAAAATCTATTTGATCCTTTAAATCGAATTGGATATTTTTTATGGCATTTTCCAATTGATTCTCTGAAGTAACAAATATGTTAGCTGGGAAAATTCTTAAATTTTCTACTTTTCCTAGATTTGAATTATCAATTGGGTTAAAGACTTCTATTTCTTCAATTTCATCTCCAAAAAAATATATTTTGTACGCTATATCAGAGTAACCAGGAAAAACATCGACTATGTCTCCCTTCACCCTGAAATTACCTCTTGAAAACACACCTGTTGTTCTAGAATAAAGTCCTTTGACAAGATCTCTTAGTAGTTTCATTTTTGGAATAAGTTGTTTTTCCCTTATTTGTATCATATTATTTTTAAATTCATTTGGATTTCCAATTCCGTAAAGACATGATACAGATGCTACAACTATTATGTCTCTTCTACCGGATAGAAGTGAAGATGTTGTACTTAGCCTTAATTTTTCTATTTCATCATTAATGGATAGGTCTTTTTCAATATATAGTCCAGAACTAGGTATGTAAGCTTCCGGCTGGTAATAATCATAGTAAGAGACGAAATATTCAACTGCATTTTCTGGGAAAAAAGACTTAAATTCAGAATATAGTTGTGCTGCCAATGTTTTATTATGTGCTAGAACAAGGGTTGGTTTTTGAAGTCTCTCAACTACATTTGCAACTGTAAATGTTTTTCCAGAGCCCGTGACTCCCTGAAGGGTTTGATAATTGAAGTTGTTATTAAAACCCTCACAGATTTGATTGATAGCTTCAGGTTGGTCTCCTGTTGGTTTAAAACTGGATATTATTTTGAATTTCATTTGGGACAAAATTATTGAATATTTGAATTATAATTGCTCGTTTTCTTTTGAAAAGAAGCTAAATTTGAAAATTATATGGAAGAAAAACTTATTTCAAAAAAAAAGCCTTTTTTTCCTATTATAGAAAATTTAAGTATTTATCTTAAAAAGTATAATAGGTGGGTTTATACTCCAATTTCATATCAAGACCTTTTAAGATTTGCCGGTTCAGTTGCAGTATATGATGAAAACAATAAAGATACACTTTGGGTTAGGGTTTATTATAGTGATACCGAAAGAAGAGACATAGATCATAACTTAAAAAAAGTATACACTCTTCTTCACTCAGATGGTAATGAGTCATCTTTACCCTATCTAAGTATTGATGCTATTGATTACTGTACATTTGGAAATTCAAAGCCATTTAGAATAAAAGTCAGAAATACCCTCAATGATAACTTTACATATTTTTATGTTAAATGTACAGATGCTTCGCGGGTTTATGGATTGGAGTTTGAGCATATGTTATCTCCGTACAATTTAAATTTTTTAGTTAATGACAAAACTCTTATTGAAGAACACATTTCTGGCATTCCAGGCGATTTTTTTATAGAAAATTTACTAAAAAAGTGTTCAATTAGTCAGCAAGCACAAATAGCTAAGGAATATGTTAAATTCAATGAAAGATGTATGATAAGATTACTGGGAGATATGAGATCATACAACTACGTTGTTATACCAATCCATGATTTTGACCAGGTAGTCTACAAAATTAGAGCAATTGACTTTGATCAACAGTGTTATGAAGGAAGTTTTAAAGTCTATAGACCTCAGTTTTTTAAAGAAAATTTTCCCATAATTAGGGTTGTAAAAAAAAGATTAAATCAAGATTCAGTAATCCAGTACAAAATTGAGGAAAGATCTATAGTTGCAAAAAGAATAATTAGTTCTGGTTCCAGATTGGAAACTCTAGTTAAAATTATGACTAAAGACACTTTATCAAAACCCGATTATCTTAAAAACTTATCTCAGGAGATTTATAAATTCACAAAAGATTTAGCGTTTAAAAAAGTCAAAAGCATGGGAGATGTTATGTCAGCTTCATTCTCTTATGTTAGAAATAACTATGAAAACTTGAATATGTCAAATCTAATAAATAAAAGTAATTTTTAACTCTTTAAACACAAATTGCGTTACCTTATCTAAACTTGAATCACTCCTTACTATCTACATTATTGTTTTGATATTTTTCTAAATGACATGTAGAAATAAAATTGTACTCCAAAAAGTATTGTTGCCAATAATAGATGAAGGGGCTGAGAACTAAATGGAAAATGTAAATAGTACATAGCAATGCCTAAAATAATCTCAATTGCAATAATTCCTAAAATCAAAAAAATAATCTTTGAATTCAAATTTATCTTCCTAGATAAATAAATAATAAAAAAATTGACTGTTAAAATTAAAAGTGAAAAACTCCTATGAGTTAAGAAAACGGAAGGAAGGACAAGTAGCCATAAATTTTTCTTCGTTTCTCCTATCATTATTATTTGTTCATCAATAAATTCTCTTACTTGTGTTCCAATTGCAATTTGAATTGTTGTGAAAATAAGTGATAGTAAAACAGTATTTTTTAGCGCTACACTTTTAACGTTATTTTTTTTATAATTAGTATTTAGTGAGTATATAAAAATTAAAATTGAAATTATTAAAAGTGCCATAAGCATGTGTATGGTAATACTGTAAGGATTTAAATTGGAGTCCACCACGATTTTACCCAACCATGCTTGGAAACCAACTGCAATTATTGTCAATAAACTTAAAATAGTTATGATGGGTTTATTTTTAAAGAAATGTAGAGAATAAAAGCCCAAAATCAATACGGATATACCACAAATTACACCAATCAATCTGTTTATAAATTCAACCCATGTGTGGAGCGGATTAAATTTTGAATAATCATGTTTTGTGTAATCTTCCCAATTTTTATGATCGAAATTTAATCCACTTGTAAAGTTATTTTTTGATATTTTTAGCTCATCTTTATAAATAATCATTTGCCCTTTTTTAAATATCTTTTGTGAAAACCAGGTTAATTGGGCAATGTTTGTTGGAGGTATATAATATCCAAAGCACTTAGGCCAATCAGGACAGCCCATGCCACTTCCAGTCATTCTAACAACCCCTCCAGTAGCAATAACCAAGTATACAAGTAAAATTGAAGTTTTAGTCCAGAAATTTAACTTTTTCCTCATTAATTTTTGGTTTTAACCCCATTTTTGTACCCTCTTTTAATAAAAGTTCAAAAGCAGAGTTGTATTCATTTTCGATTTTTCCGTCTAGAATAGCATCTTTAATTTTTTCTTTTAATATTCCGACTTCTCTTGAGGGCTTTAGATTAAAAATGCTCATAATAAATTTTCCAGATATAGGAGGTTGAAAATTCCTAATTTTATCTCTTTCCTCAACTATTTTAATTTTTTGTCTTACAATTTTAAAATTATTTAAATATTTTTCGTGCCTTTTTTTGTTTTTGGTTGTTATATCTGCTTCACACAACATCAGTAAATCTTCAATTTCTTCTCCAGCATCATAAATTAATCTTCTAATAGCACTATCTGTAACAATATTTTCAGATAAAATTATAGGCCTAGAACTTAACATAACAATCTTCTGGACATATTTTAATGAATTATTTAAGGGCATTTTTAATTTTTTAAAAATTTCGAAAATCATTTTTGAGCCTATGTACTCGTGACCATGAAAAGTCCAACCAATTTTTTTATCAAATCTTTTTGAGTTTGGTTTACCTATATCATGTAAGAGTGCGGCCCACCTTAACCAAATTTTATTCGTTACTCGTGATATATTGTCCACAACTTGGAGTGTGTGATAAAAGTTGTCTTTGTGGGTAACACCCTCAATCTCTTCTATTCCCTTTAGTTTGTTCAAAGAGGGAATTAATATTTGAATTAAACCTATCTTATCTAATAATTTAAATCCGTTTGAGGGCTTGTCTGTTAATAGAATTTTATTGATTTCATCTACAATTCTTTCTTTTGAAATTATTTTAACCCTATCACAATTTTTTACCATTGCATTTAATAAGGAATCATCAATCTCAAAATTTAATTCAGAGCTAAATCTAACCCCTCTAAGGATTCTTAGAGGATCATCTGATATCGTTATTTCTGGATTTGTAGGGGTTTTAATGATTTTATTTTCTAAATCATTCAGTCCGTTAAATGGATCGAGTAGCTCACCAAAATTTTTATCATTTAAGCTTACAGCTATTGCATTAATTGTAAAATCTCTTCTTTTTAAGTCATCAAGAAGAGTTCCAGGCTCAACATCAGGATTTCTACTTGATAAATTATAGGACTCCTTACGAGCTTTAACAATTTCAATATTAATCTCATTGAAATTAATATGTGCAGTACCAAACTTCTTGAACCTACTTATTTTTAAATTTTTATTTATTTTATTTTTTATCTCATTAGCCAAAGTCATTTCGCACCCCAGTGTAACAAAATCTAAATCAGAATCTTTTCTATTTCTATCCATTAGACAATCTCTTACGGCTCCACCTACAATGTAGGTTTCTTGTGATATTGAAATACTACTTTTATAAACAATATCAACAATATTTTGTTTGATTAATTTTTGAATTTTTTTATTTGTATAGCTCATTCCCTAATTATTTCAATTTGGCCATTTAATAAAACTTTAATAATTCTAGAAGGTTTTGAGTTTTTTAAATTACTATCATCAAAATTAACAACATAATCTACTTCATTTATAATCTTTTTATCAATTTCCTGGAATTTTTTTGGAAAAGCATTACCACTTATGTTGGCAGAGGTTGAAATTAAAGGAGCATTTATTTGATTAATTAATGCTTTACAAAAATTGTCTTTAACTAACCTTATTGCAATTGACTCATTTTTTCCATATAATATCTGATTCATACCCGTAACTTTTGGGTAAACAATTGTTGTGGGTGACTCATCATCTAAATATTTTAAAACATATTCTGGAACGTTTTTCACATACCTTTCGAGCATTTCTATACTAGACACTAGACTTATTAAAAGTTTATTATTATTTCTTCTCTTAATTTTAAGTATTTTTTTTATTGCTGATTCAATTAATGCACTACAACCAATACCCCAAATAGTGTCTGTTGGGTATAATATCACACCTCCGTTTAACACAACTTCTTTTGCTTTATTTATTTTGTTCTCCATTTGGGATTATACTGAAACCCCGTGTTCTCTAAGTACATCGTTGAGAGAAGTTTTTTTATCAGTACTTTCTTTTCTTTCCCCAATTATTAATGCACAGGGGACATTAAATTCTACATCATTAAATTCTTTTTTGTAACTCCCTGGAATTACAACCGATCTTTCTGGAATAAAACCTTTTATTTCCACAGTCTCTTTTTTTGAAACATCAAATATTTTCGTTGATTTTGTAAGGACTACATTAGCTCCTAAAACGGCTTCTTTTTTAACATGTACACCTTCCACCACAATGCATCTTGAACCAACGAAAACATTATCCTCTATTATAACTGGAGATGCTTGTAGAGGTTCTAAAACACCACCTATTCCAACACCACCACTTAAATGGACATTTTTACCTATCTGAGCACAGCTTCCAACAGTTGCCCAAGTATCTACCATAGTTCCTTCATCAACATATGCACCAATGTTGACAAAACTAGGCATTAAAATAACACCCTCGGAAATATATGATCCATATCTTGCTACTGCATGAGGAACGACCCTGATATTTCTTTCTGAATAATTGTTTTTTAAATCTATTTTGTCATGAAATTCTAAAGGTCCAGCTTTTGTTGTCTTCATTTTTTGAATAGCGAAATAAAGAATAACAGATTTTTTTATCCATTCATGTGTTATCCATTTGTCACCCTTTTTTTCAGCAACCCTCATTTTCCCTTTATCAAGATTTTCAATTACTTCTCTAATTTTGTTTTGTGTCTCTTCTTTCTTTAGTAGGGATCGATTAGTCCATGCATTTTCAATAATTGAATTCATTTTTTTTTTACAAATTTACATTATCTAAATTACTTTGAAGCTATGTTTTTCATTTCAAGCTCAGGATCAATATATTTGTGGGTGGGAATTTTTATAGCAATAGATTATGGTCAGAAAAGAACAGGTATAGCAGTCACTGATATTAATAAAATTATTGCCTCAGGTCTCACCGCACTATCAACTAAAGAAGTAATTCCATATTTAATTAAATATTGTGAAAAAACCTTTGTTGAAAAATTTATTATTGGACATCCCAAAAAATATAATAATACTGAAAGTCAAATAGAAAAAAAAATTAAAGATTTTATAAAAAAATTGAATTTATCTTTACCAAAAATTCCTATTGTGAGACATGATGAGAGATTTACTTCTAAAATTGCCTCTAACGCAATACTTGAATCCGGTGTTGGCAAAAAAAGAAGACGAGATAATTTTTTAGTTGATAAGGTAAGTGCAACAATTTTGTTACAATCTTATTTATCCATATACAAGAATACTTGAACCTATGATTATACCAATCCTGTCTTATGGGAATTCAATTTTAAAAAAGAAAGCCCTTCCAATTTCTATCAATAAAAAGAATTTAAAAAATTTGATAGCCAACATGTGGGACACAATGTATGCGGCCCAAGGCGTTGGTCTAGCTGCGCCACAAATAGGAGAACCAATCAGACTCTTTATTGTTGACACCTACCCTTTTTCAGATAACGATGATTTGTCAATTGATGAAAGGAATTTTTTAAAAGGATTTAAAAAGGTCTTTATTAATCCCAAAGTTATTGAAGAGTATGGGAAAGAATGTGTTTTCAGTGAAGGCTGCTTAAGTATACCTGGTATACGAGAGGATGTAAAGAGAAAAGATTCTGTAACTATTAAATTTCAAGATTTGAATGGTACAGTTTCAAAAGAATCATTTTCAGGTATAGCAGCCAGAGTTATACAACATGAATATGACCATATTGAAGGAATCCTTTTTACTGACAAATTATCTTTTTTAAAAAAGAAGACAATCAAAAGGAAGCTTGTGGAAATATCCGCAGGAAAAATTAAGGTTGATTATGACATGAAATTTTTATAAACTTAATTAAAATGAATGATTCTTTAGATGAACAAATTAGGGACCTTAAAAAATTAATTTCTATTGTATGGGAGTTAAGAGAGAAGTGTCCTTGGGATAGAAAACAAACGTTTAAAACTCTTAAAACACTAACTATAGAAGAAACATATGAGCTATGTGAAGAGATTGACAAATTAAGTTATGAAGGCATTAAAGAAGAATTAGGAGATTTGTTACTTCACATTCTTTTCTATGCTAAAATAGGCTCTGAAAAAAACGAATTTAATATTGGAATTATCGCTAAACAATTAACTGAAAAATTAATTAGAAGACATCCTCATATTTATAATGATGTAAAAATTAAAAATACAGAAGAAGTCGTATCCAATTGGGAAAAAATAAAATTGAAAGAGGGCAGAGGTAGCATTCTAGACGGCGTGCCAACAAATTTACCACCCATACTTAAAGCTCACAGAATTCAGCAAAAGGTTTCCTCTGTTGGATTTGATTGGAAAAAACACGAGGATGTATTACAAAAGCTAGATGAAGAAATATTTGAGTTTAAGGAAGAATTAAATAAAAAAAATAAAGATAATTTAGAAAAAGAGTTTGGTGATATTTTTTTTTCATTAATAAATTTATCAAGACATTTTAAAATAAATCCTTACGACGCCTTAGAGCAAACAAACATAAAATTTTCCAAACGCTTTAAGTATATAGAGCAAAAAACAAAAAAATTAAAAAAACAAATTAACGATCTTGACTTGAAAGAAATTGACATTTTATGGCAGCAGTCCAAAAAAGAAATATAAAAATTTATTATTTTATTTCATCCTTTAAGTTTTGGTTGAGAATAGATTTTAGTTGCTTAAGTTTACATTCCACTAATTTTTTTTTAGCGTTAAGTTCTTTTATTTTATTATTTACCTCGACCAATAATGGATTGTTGTTACTAGATTCACTGAAAAATTCTAAATTATTCTCAAGTTGATTAAGTTCATTACTTATGTCCTCAACTTTTTTTCTCAATTGGTTATGTTCATCATTAATTAGCTTTTCATCATTTTTTATGAAATAAAGTCTTGTTTCATACTTTTTCATTTCCGATTTACTTTTCGGAATAGAAATTTCATTCCATTTATCTGACAAAAACTTTATAACGAACTTTTCTTGGTTTCCAACATCATTACTCCTTATTTCATTCCAAATTGCAGATTTATCTCTTATAAATGATTCGAATTTTTTTGGGGTTAATGGTATTTCTTCGTTTTTTAAATTCTCTATAAACCCCTTTTGCTCATTTATTACTTTGATTTCCCTCTCGTTGAAACTTTTCCTTTTATTTTTAAAATTATCAAAATAATTATTTGTTTTTAATTTAAAGTCTGACCACAATTTTTCAGAATATTTTTTTGAAACTCTTCCTGTACTTTTCCATTCAGATTGAATTTCTTTAATTCTGTTGATATAATTTCGCCAATCTTCTTTTTTGAGAATATTTTCCACCTCTTCAATTAATTTTTCTTTTGAATCAATGGACTTTTTTTCTAGTATTTTGAGGTTTTTATAAAAGTTATTTTTCTCTTTATTGAAAGCTCTAGTAGCATCCCTAAAAGAGTCCCATAAATCCTTATTTCTTTCTTTAGGTACGCTTCCAGTTCTAATAAATCTGCTTTTCAATTCTTCGACTTCCTTTATTGAACTTTGCCACTTGTTATGAGTTTTTATATTTTTTTCAGCTATTTTTTTTATTTGACTAACTAATTCCGACTTTGTCTCGTAATTCTTTAATTTAATTGAATCAATATTTTTGTTGTATTCGTTTTTACGGTGATGTATTTTTTTCGTTGCTATTTGAAATCTGTTCCATAACTCTTCTCTTTTCTCTCTTGCGACAGGACCTAACTCACTTTTCCATAATCTGTGTAAATTATTGAGCTCTCTTATTGATTTGTTGATATTCTCCAAATCCACCAACCTTTCAGCTTTTTCAATTATTTTAATTTTTTCCTCATAATTATTACGATAATCTACATCCCTCAGTTCTCTGTTTAAGTGCAAGAGATCATAAAATCTTTCAACGTGAAATTTATATGTCTGCCATATATTATTGTTTTCATTTCTTGGAACTTGCCCGGCATTATAAAATGCTTCTTGTAATTTTTTAAAGTTTTTGTAAGTATTATTGTCGTGCTGACTTTTATCAATTAGGTTTTTGATATCCTCTATTATTTCTCTTTTTCGAGCTAAATTTGTTTTTTGTTTACTTTTTAATTCTTTAAAGTATTGGTTCTTCCTATGCTTATAGCCTTTAAATAAATCATAAAATTCTTTTTTATAAGTTGGAGTAAAATAAAAATCAATTTCATTACCTCCATTATCAATAAATTCAATTTTTTTCTTTTCTAATATTGATTGGTATTTACTTTCAAAATTATTTTTTAAAATATTTATAATATCATTTTGCTTAATCCAATCAGTTTGTTTTAAAAGTTTGTTAAGATAATTT
>CACONV010000011.1 GCA_902628605.1 uncultured Bacteroidota bacterium | reverse complement strand
CGTATCAACCGAAGTTTTGGAAACTATTGAAGGACTTCCGGATCACGTCTTGGGGAAAAATATAGAAATTTTTACTGAGGATTCGGGTCTACCGGAAATATTAAATATTAAAATATGTCTAATATTTATAAATGAGATTAGAAATAGTTATTATCAAATTTCTAAATTTAATAGTAACGAATTCAGAAAGCAATTTTATAAACTTTATCCTGGAAATTGGAATCTTAAAATAGCAGACTTTGGAGATTTACCATCTGGGAAGAATGTAGAAGACACATATTATGCTTTGAGCGAGATATGTATTGAATTGAAACAAGCTAACACTGTACCCATTATCATAGGAGGGAGTCATGATTTGACAATACCATTGTACGAATCATTTTTAAAATTTGATAATTTAATTAATATTGTGTCTGTTGATAATCGTTTTGATTTTACGCAGGGTGAAAATTTAATTTCAAGTAGATCATACATGAATGATATCATTACTAAATCCCCAAGTAGACTAAAAAACTTTACCAATTTAGGTTATCAAACATATTTGATTGCTCAAGAGGAATTAGATTTGATGGATAAACTTTTTTTTGATTCCTTTAGACTAGGTGAGATTTTAAACGATTTAAAAATAACTGAACCAGTGTTCAGAGAAGCAGACATTGTGAGTTTTGACATGAAAGTCTTAAATTCATTAACAGATGGAACATTATTGAAGGGCAGGCCTAATGGACTTGATTCTAAAGCAATATGCACCATGTCTCGTTATGCAGGTATAAGTGATAAATTATCAGTTGTTGGTTTTTTTGATTTACCAGACAATCCCTTTTTTTTAAAGCTCTTTTCAGAGGTTTTGTGGTATTTTATAGAGGGTTTTCACTGCAGATTCGATGAATATCCTGTTGTGACAAACCAAGGGTTTAAAAAATATATCGTAACTATGTCTGACAGAGAAATAGTATTCTATAGAAGCATTAAAAGCGGCAGGTGGTGGATGGAAATGGATAATAAAAACTATATAGATAATAAAATAAAATCATCAACGTTATTATCATGCACACATCAAGATTATTTGGATGCATGTAATGATATTTTATCGGATAGATGGTGGAAAGCAACGAAACGAAGTTGATATTTTATAATTGAATCTTATCTTTGCAATATATAATATGTATAAACTTTACAAAATAATATCGAAATCTAAACGTTAGGTTAACAAACATGGAAAAATATTTATTAACTATACTATCAATTTTTCTGTTCCTAAGTTGCGGAAACAAGAGGGGTGAGTTAATTGGCGTTAAACAAAAAAAATGGTTCCCTGAAAAGCCATACGGTATGACTCTGATTGAAGGAGGTGCCTTTATTATGGGGAAACAAGATGACGATATTGCTCAGCTAAAAAATGCTACAGCTAAAACAGTCACAGTTAGGTCATTTTACATGGACGAAACTGAAATTACAAATAGCGAATACAGACAATTTGTTCACTGGGTTAGAGATTCTATTGCTTTATCAATGTTAGCTAGAAAATCTGATGAGCTAAATCAAGGAGAGGAAACATCTACTGAAGGGATAGGCGAGTATGCGTTTAAGGACGCTGATACAGCAGATCAATCACCATTTCAAAAATACATGCGAGAAAATTATTATGATTTATCAGATGACCCATATGCTGGTAGGCCATTAAACTGGGACCAATCTCTAGAATGGGATCCAAACAGTTATACTGATGAAGCATACGTAGAAGTAATGGATAGTCTTTATCTTCCCCCTGAGGTTTGGTATAATGGTGAAATGAAAATTGATGTCAACAAACTAATTTATAAATATTCGTGGTTTGATGCAGAGGCTGCTTCATTAGAAAGAGCTAAAAATCCCCAATCTAGAGACAGACTTCCATTTATAAAGAAAGAGGAAATTGAAATATATCCAGATACAACTGTATGGATTAAGGATTTTAACTATTCATATAATGAGCCTATGCATAATGATTATTTTTCGCATCCGGCATACCAAGATTATCCGGTTGTTGGAATTTCTTGGAAACAAGCCGTAGCATTTTGTAATTGGAGAACTCATTATAAAAATTCATACCAAAAAGAAAAAAACAAGCCGTTGGTCAATAATTTTAGGTTACCTACAGAAGCAGAATGGGAGTATGCAGCAAGAGGTGGAATTCCTGCTGGTACATATCCCTGGGGATCACCCTACCTTTTGAACGACAGAGGATGCTTCTTAGCAAATTTTAAACCTCTTAGAGGCGATTATGCTTCGGATCAAGCTGTATATGCAGTTGAAGCCAAATCATTTCTGCCTAATGACTATAATTTATATAATATGTCCGGAAACGTTGCTGAATGGACTGAATCCTCTTATGATCCTGGGGCTTACGAATATGTATCGTCTTTAAATCCAAATATGTCATTAAATGATGAAAAAAGAAAAGTTGTCAGAGGAGGTTCTTGGAAGGATGTGGCTTACTTTTTGCGGGTCAGTTCAAGGGATTACGAATATCAGGATACAGCCAGAAGTTATATTGGATTTAGGACCGTCCAAGATTATTTGGGGTCAGAAAAAATAAAAATAAAATAAAAATTTTATCTTTAAAGAATACTTAAATTAAACAAAAATGGATGCAAAACAATTAAAAGGAAGATTAAGAAGAAAAATTATTATGCACATGCTTTTCCAAATCGGGGGAGCTGTTGTTATTTTAGGAGCATTATTTAAAATTCTCCACTTAGAAATAGGCCCGATTACAGGAGGAGTCGTTTTAGGTTTAGGGCTGGGTACTGAAGCTATAATTTTCTTCGTAGGTGGAATCATGTTGGACGATGTAAAAGAAGAACAAGACGAATATGTAAGCAAACATTCTGGCGGAAGTTCAGGTTCTGGATCAAAGGACGAAGGACTTAGTTCTAAAATAGATACAATGCTTAGAGAGGCCAAGTTAGATGTTGGTTTAGTAAGTGGTCTTACCAAAAGTATTCAAAATCTAGAAAATACAGCAAGTGCTTTGTCACCTGCTTCTGATGCTGCAGCATCTTCTCAAAATTACGCTGAAGAATTAAACAAAGCTGCTGGACAGTTACAATCTTTAAATCAACTATATGCTTCGCAAGTAAAAAATGCCGGACAACATAACAATTATAATGAGCAAGTTGCCGAAAATGCAGAGTTACTAAGAAGCCAAATGCAATCTTTATCTGAGAATTTAGCCTCTCTTAACCAGGTTTACAAGGGAATGCTCTCTGCAATGAATAAAAACTAAGAGATTATGGCAGGAGCAAAAGAAACCCCACGTCAGAAGCTTATCGCTCTGATGTATTTAGTGTTTATTACTATGCTAGCTCTGAATGTGAGTAAAGAAGTCCTTGATGGATTTGGACAAATGTTTAAAAAGATAGCTAGTGCCAACGATAGAGTCGATCAAAGTAATGATATTTATTATAATAAAATTGAGGTAAATGCTAAGGAAAAAGAAGGCAAATGGATAGATAACAACAGAATTGCTGTTGAAATTAAAAAAGAAGCAGATGAATTTTACAATGAAATTCAAGGAATTAAGGACCGAATAACTGAAAAGCAAAGAGTAGACGACCCTGACCTTATTGAATACTCTAGAATGGATAAAGGTGAAGAGTTAGATTTGATTTTCTTTGATGCAAATGGTATATCGGAAGAAGGATCTAAATTCCTAGAAATGATTAGATCCTACAAAGCTCATGTCATACAAGTATTTGCATCCAAATTTCCAAGATATACTGAACTTGTTGAGGAAAGATTCAATACAGGGGATTTAGAGGATATGGTTGAAACAAGAGACGGTACAAAACAATCATGGCTTCAAGCAAATTATGAAGGATTCCCACTAATTTCGTCATTAGCTAAACTAACAATGATGCAAAATGATATAAGACTAACGGAAAGTGATGTTTTGAATGCTTTACTTGGTAAAGAGCTTGAAATTGAAAGTAAGGTTAATACTTCAAATTATATTACTTTGTTAAAAGCGGATAAAGGTGCCTATTATCAAGGAGAAACATTCGATGGGAGTGTAGTTTTAGGAAGAAAAGGCGGAGCCCAAAATCCAAATAATGTTGAACTCACTCTAGATGGTAGAAAGTTAAATGAAGATGAATATGAGAAAATACCAGGTGGTGTTAAATTGAATATTAGTTCTGGGAGACCTGGTGACAGAAAAATTGAAGGTAATTTAGTTTTTCTTAATGAAGGAGAGGAATCAAAAATACCTGTAGATCAGTCATTTGCTGTTATTGCAAAACCCAACTCTGCTGTCATTTCAGCAGACAAAATGAATGTAGTTTATAGAGGGGTTGAAAACCCAATGACAATTTCAATACCAGGTATTGCAGATAACAAAATCAGAGCATCTGCACCCGGACTCAAAAGGGTTAGAGGAAGCAAGTATGTAATGACTCCAGGAAAGGGTAGAGAGGTAACAATAAGGGCCGGAGCAACGCTTCCAGACGGACAAAGTATAAATACCAATACAAAATTTAGGATCAAAGATATTCCTAGACCGACAGGAACTGTGCGAGGTCAATCAGGTGATATTAAAATTCCCAAAAACAATTTATCAATTGCCACAATAGGAGCGATACTTGATGATTTTGATTTTGATATAAAACTTAGAACAGTAAGTTTTAAATTTAAAGTTCCAGGCCAAGCAACTATCTCTGTAAACGGAAATAAACTAGACAACAAAGCAAAAACAGCCTTAAGAAGAGCAAAGGTTGGATCAAATGTCCAAATTTTTGATATAAAAGTTCAAAATCCATCCAATCCTAGCTATCGGTTTAAGAAGGTTTCACCTGTAATTTGTGAATTAGTAAATTAAACTATAAATGAAAATTTACCTTTTTTTCTCAATTTTTGTTTTTTCTAGCCTCGGATTATATTCTCAAGCAAATCTTCTTAATGCAAGAGTTCCCCAGGATGTAGGACAATTAAACGAAAAGCAAATTGTAGCAAATGATGAGGAACCTTTGGAATACGGGTTCATAGACGACAGAGACATCCTATGGTCTAAGACTGTTTGGGAAATAATTGATTTAGATGAAAGAATAAATTTTCCCTATTATTATCCTACTGATACATTAAATCTTGGTCCAGACAGAAGATCTTTATTTCACATTTTAAAAAATAATTTAAGAAGTGGGAATATTAAGGAGGTATATGACGATGACTATTTTCAAATTAAGTTAACATACAGAGAAATTTTAGATAAACTAGTATCTATTGATACATTAGATGCTGGTTTTGAACAATTAAATGCTGGAGAAGCTCTTGACCCACAGTATGTCAATAGAAGAAATATAACGGCAAGAGAAATAAGACAATATAGAATTAAGGGGACCTGGTACTTTAATAAAAGACAAGGTGAACTAAAATATAGATTGTTAGGATTAGCTCCTGTAGCCCCCGACGTTTATACATTAGATAAGCCTGAGGCAGAACAAGATTTAGTAGAACTTTTTTGGATATGGTTTCCAGATGCCAGAATTTCCTTAAATACATCTACTGTATTTAATACGAGAAATTCATCACAGCCTATTACTTATGACCATATGTTGAATTCAAGAAGATTTAATTCAATCATTTATAAGGAAGAAAACGTTTATGAAGATAGATTAATTAATGAATATATTTTCGAGGATGCTTTACAACAGTTATTGGAGTCAGAAAGAATCAAATCAGTTATTCGAGATTTTGAACAAGATATGTGGAACAATTAAGGAATTCTAAAACACTAAAAGTGCCGCTATTACAGCGGCATTTTTTTATCCCTTAATATTGAAAAAGGTAGATACAATTATTGTCGGAATGGGTATTGCTGGGATTTGTTATGCAGAAACTTTATATCAAAATAAAAAAAGTTTTTATGTAATTGATAATAAAAAACCAGGATCTTCAAAAATTGCTGCCGGAATATTCAATCCTACAGTTTTAAAAAGGTATAATATGACATGGAATGGAGAAGAATTTCACAAAAATGCTATTATTTTTTTTAAAAAAATTGAGAATAAATACAAAAACCAAATAATTTTTAAGAACGATATTTTAAAGGTTTTTTCAAGCTTTTCAGATCAAAATAATTGGGCAGTTGCTTCCAAAAAACCAGTTCTGAAGGAGTTTTTAGATAGTAAAATACATACTAAAAAAATTAAAGGAGTACTGACTGAATTTGGATATGGGTTAGTTAAAAAATGTGGTAGAATTTCCACTCTAAATCTTATTAATGAATTTAAAAAAAAATTAAATGACAATTATCTTATTAGGGACTTTGATTTTTCAAAACTTTTTTCTGACAACAAAAAAATCGTTTATGACAACATTCTTGCTGAAAATATTGTTTTCTGCGAGGGCTATGGTATTATCAGTAATCCATTTTTTAAACATTTACCAGTAAAAGGTTCCAAAGGGGAATTTTTAATTGTAAAGATTCCAAATTTGAATTTGAATAAAATTATTAAGAGGTCATCAATTTTTATTATGCCCTTAGAAAATGAACATTACTGGGTTGGAGCGACATATGATAATTTAGATAAAAAAAATAAACCAACTCAATTAAAAAAAGAGTGGTTGATTGAAAAACTTGAGAGTATAATTACATTACCTTACAAGATTATTGATCATAAGGCTAGTATGAGACCTACAACAATAGATCGTAGGCCAATGATTGGTTTCCACCCGGATTATAAAAATATATACCTCTTAAATGGATTGGGTTCTAGGGGAATTCTTCTTGCTCCAACCTTATCCTTTTGGTTATATAATTATATTTATTATGGTTTACCATTTCCTGAAGAAGTGGATTTAAATCGATTTAAAGAGATCAATGTTTAGCTATTTTGCTGAAAATCAAATAATTTAGTATTTGTTAAAAGGGTAAAAAATGTCAATGAAGATTAGATATAACTTTTACATAGTTTTTTTTCTACTCATAATTTCAATAAATGAGACTTATTCACAATTAAGTGATCTTCACTACATTCCTCCATTAACAAGTGGGGGTGACCCCTCTGCTAACGCCTATTTTAAAAGACAATATTTATATATTTCGACTCCTGAAACTTCTAATGTAGATGTTCAAATAACTCCGATTGGTGGAATACCATTTAATGTAACAGTTTCAAATTCTAGCCCTTACAGATTTGATATTGATAATACTGGTGCTGATCAAAATGGGGGACAACTCTATCTTGCAAGTCCTACTCTCACTGCAGGTTCAATAATAAATGATAAAGGATATATAATTCAATCTTCAAAAGAGGTATATGTAGGTGTAAGGGTTTTTGGGGATTCTCAAGGTGGGAGTACATTTCCACAAGCTGGAGCAATGACTTCCAAGGGTAAATCAGCACTTGGAAAATCTTTTAAAGCAGGGATGCCATTGATTCCAAACACGGGTCTTGGGCAAGTTCAATTTATCTCTGTGATGGCAACCATAGATAACACAAATATTACATTTGAGAACTTAGATTCTTCTGCCACCTATGCAGGTACCGTAACATCTTCCATTTCATCACTAACTATAAATTTAAATAGGGGAGAATCCTACATTCTTGCGGCTTCTATTGATCAGGCTGGGGTTACATCTAGTACCTTGATCGGGACTTCGATTGTGTCAAATAAAGATATTGTAGTCAACTCTGGGGCTGCAAATAGTACTTTTGGAAGCGGTCCAGAAAGAGATTTTGGATTTGATCAAATTGTACCTGCAGAAAAAGTTGGTAAAAAATATATTTTCACAAGAGGTAAGGGAGGAGACGCATGGGAAAATGTTTTACTTATTGCAACGGTAGACAACACTGAGATTTATTTAAATGGAAGTCTAATTCCTTATACGACTATAGATAAAAATGAATTCACAATAATTGAGGGTAATTATTATGATGCCGTATCGGTTCCTACTATTTATGCTAACACTTCCGAAAGTGTATATGCTTTTCAAAGTATTGGAGGTACTACAGCAGAAAAAAATCAAGGAATGTTTTTTGTCCCACCATTATCTTGTCTTGCTACAACAGAGGTAAATAATATTCCTGACATAGATAGAATAGGTACTGTTAATATGGCTGATAGCGAACTATTTATAATAACAAAATCAGGAGCAACAGTACTTGTTTCAGACGATAATAATACAAATGTAAACGTTAATTCTCTCCCCGATGTAATCTCAAATAACGCCAATGGAAATGCAGATTACACTATTTACAATGTTGGGAGTTTAGAAGGAAATGTAAGCGTTAGATCCGAAGATGAACTTTATGTTTCTTATGTGAACAAAAATACTTCTGGTGCTTCTGGAGCATTTTACTCAGGTTTTACAAAAAATCCAGAAATTAATCTAGATAAAATAAATCTAACAGAAGATTTTTGTCTACCTAATGTAAATTTAGTTGTTGATGGAATTGGTTCTTATGATAGTTTTTCTTGGTGGTATGATGATAAGACTGGGGGAGGTTTTTCTAACACGGGTGTTACAACTAGTCCATATTCTCCCTCTTTACCTGGGAAATACAAGGTCATTGCTCAAAAGCAGTGCGGAACAGATCCCATTCAGCAGTTTGAATCTAAGGAGGTAACTGTATCGGTTTGTCCTTCAGATTTTGATTCAGATGGAGTTGCTGACAATATTGATTTGGATGTTGACAATGATGGTATATTTAATAGCACGGAGTCTTTAGGTCCTGTTTCTTTTGATCTATTAGATTTGGTAAATCCGGTAATGAATTTGTCAACTGGCTCTTCAACAACTGCTTCTGTTTCAACTATTTTGTCATTAAGTTCTTCTATTACGAACCTAGTGGGAGATAATACAGGTAATGTAACGTCAACCGTGGGACCAGGGGGGTCAGAAAATATGGATTATCAATTAACTTTTTCTGATGAATTCAACTTTATTCTTACAAATAGTGACAATAATACTCATACAATTGTAGATGATGAATCATTTAGCGTTTCAGTAGGTCCAAATATTAAGACCTTAACTCTGTTAGACCCTGATAATCGACTTCTTGTTGACACAAATTTTGACGGGATTTTTGAATCTGGTGTAACATCGTTTACTGCGAATGAGTTTTTATTTAAATACAATCCGGCTCCCTCTGGGAACTCCAGTTTTTCATTCAATGCAAGAGAAGTTACAGAAGTTAATATAGTTCATTCGAATGAAAGTATTTTGTCTACCTCAACTTTTGGATTTAAAATTTCACTAAAAGATCTTCCATTAGATACAGATAGTGACTCGTTTTATGATTACAAAGATCTTGATAGTGATAACGATACATGTTATGACACAGTAGAGGCAGGTTTTAGTGACCCAGATGATAATGGGAGGTTAGGAACAGAACCAATCACATTAGACTATTTGGGAAGGGTTATTGGACAGGGCGGATATCTGACCCCTTTAGATGGAGATTCTAATACCATTTTTGATTTTCAAGAAGCAACAACACTTGTTTCAATTACCTCTCATCCTGTTTCTGTGTCTGTTTGCGTAAGCGACACAAATTCTTTTTCTGTTGTTACTACAGATCCCGACGATTCCATTTATCAGTGGCAAGCTTATAACGGAGCTGTTTGGGAGGATATTGGTGTTGATCCGCCCGAGGCAAATTATACAGGAGTAAACTCTGCTACATTAACAGTTCAACCACTAAACATATCACTTAACGGTAAAAAATACAGAGTTAAAACAAGAAAGCTAAATACCCAATGTGAGACCATTTCTGACGAGGCTACAATAAATGTTTTCTCTCCTTCCATTGTTGTATCTCCAACATCACTTTCCAAAAGAGAAGATGACCCTAACGTACCTTTGGAGGTGAGTTTAACTGGAACACCCTCTTCAGACGTTTATTTGGATTTTGTAAATATTGATAACACAGAGATTGCGGTAAGTTCAAGTAGTTTGACTTTTACACCTTTAAATTGGAACGTTACTCAGACAATCACAATTGACCCTCAACTTGATTTCATTGTAGATGGCAATCAAAATTTCAATTTAGGATTGTCTGTTAATACAACTAACACATTAAATTGTTATAATAATCTTTCAGATGTTTCAATTCCAACAGAAATAATAGACATAGATCAGGCTGGTTTTACTATAGTCCCGATTGATAATTTAACAGATGAAAGTGGGGATGAGGGATCCTTTTCGATAGTCATGAATTCAAAACCAAGTGATTTTGTTGATTTAGTTTTGACTTCTTCAGATCTAACAGAGGGTTCTGTACAGGCAACAGTGACATTTTCTCCTTTAAACTGGAATATTCCCCAAATTATTACGGTAACAGGTCTTCCCGATCCAGTACCCATCCAAGATGGAGCTATAAATTATCAAATTATTACAGGATCTGTTAGTTCTACAGATACTGATTATAGTGCAATAGATCCGACAACGATAGATGATGTTGCAATGATAAATCAAGATCTCGACGGAGTAGGAATTGAATTAACTGTATTACCCGATAGCTCAACGGCATATGTCTCTACAAGTAAAAAATCAGATAATTCTACAGATGAATCTGGGAATTCATTAATTGTAGAATTTAATTTAACAACTCTACCTCTTTTCTCAGCTGATGTTACCATTCCTTTGTCTATATCCGGAGACTTGGACGAGGTAAGTTTAAGTACCTCTTCCATAACCATATTGAATGCAAATTGGAACACCCCTTCTTTAAATAAGGTTATTGTAACAGGATTGGATGACGATATAATAGATGGCGACATAGCATTAAAACTTGTAACTGGTGATCCGCAGTCTGCAGATCCTGCATATGATAATCTAAATGCAAGTGATGTTGCAGATGTAGATTTTTCAAATCTTGATAATGATAACCCAGGATTTGTAGTTGGTCCTATTTCAAACGATTTAGAGGAGGCTGGTAATCAGGCTAATTTTTTCGTTGTACTTAGTTCAAGACCTAATACCCAAGTTCTTTTAAATATATCAACAAATGATTCAACTGAGGCAGAAGTAGATGCTTCTTATCAAACTATAGTATTTAACCCAGCAGAGTGGAATATACCTCAAAATGTATACTTAAATAGTGTAAATGATGATATTATAGATGGAGATAAGACAAGTACTATTTTAATATCTGTTGATGGGTCTTCGGATCCAAACTTTATAGGACTTGATAATCAGTCAATAAATGTTGTAACTCTAGATGATGATGAGTCCAATATTCTAATAACAGAAATTGACTTATTAACTAGTGAAGACGAGGACAAGGGCTTTTTTGAAGTTCGTTTAACTTCAAAACCAGATTCTCCTGTTACAGTGAGCTTTTCTTCTTCAAACTTGAATGAAGGAACTGTGATACCAGAAATAACTTTTGACTCTTCTAACTGGGATCAGCCTAAGCTTGTGTATGTAACAGGTATTGATGACTTTCCTCCTGTGACTGATGGCCCTCAAGATTATGATATTACTGTTTCCAATGTATTTTCTTTAGATCCAAATTACGGTACTATCGACCCAAATGCGTTTGATCCAATTACTTTTACAAATCAAGACAATGATTCACCAGCTATAATTGTCAAAGTTATGAATGATGACTACACAACTTCAGAGGACTTAGAATCGGTTATCATAGGTTTTAAGCTAACATCAGAGCCTCTTAGTTGGGTCGATATTCCTGTGTCAATTGGAAGCAACTCCGATGAGGTTGGGTTAGCAGATAATGTAGTTAGAATAGAAAAAGAGAATTGGGATGATTTTTCTTTAAACCAAATAACTCTAGCGGGGATTGATGATTTTATAATTGATGGGGATCAAACATTTGAATTTATTACTGGAGACCCTGTGTCATTAGATCTTTTTTATGGAGTTTTAAATGATGACGATGTTGCTGATATAAATTTGATAAATGAGGATAATGATTTTCCATTTTTAAATATTTCTGAACCTGAGATTCTATCAGAGGATAAAAATTCAACTAGTATAACAATTTCTCTAGGCAACAAACCTACAGGTAAAGTAAAAATAGTTTTTGAATTAACAGATGTGACAGAAGTATCAATTAATAAGCTAGAAATAGAATTTGATGAGTTTAACTGGAATGTTTCTCAAGAATTAGTTCTTTACGGAGTTGATGATCCTTTTTTAGACGGCGATATACAATCAAACTTAATTTTAAAGATTCATCCAGATACTGAGGATATAAATTACTTAAATATGCAATCTGTATCTGTTGAATTAGTGACTCTTGATAATGAAAAGGATAGCGACTCAGACGGAGCAGGCGATGATTTTGATAATTGTCCAGATATATCAAATCCAGACCAAAAAGATTTTGATGGAGACGGGATTGGTGATGCTTGTGATGATGACATTGACGGTGATGGAGTTCTAAATGAAACAGAGACAATTGATAATACATCTAGTTACAACGCATGTAGTTTTTTACCTTTGAGTGTTACGCTGCCTATCACTGTTTTGGTTGACTGCGATTTAGATGATGTATACGACAAGGACGATATTGACGATGACAACGATGGTATTTTAGATATTTTAGAAGGAGATGAAGATATTGATGGAGATGGTCTGCCTAACTCGGTTGACATTGATTCTGACAACGATGGTTGTTATGACGCGGTTGAAGCGGGCTTTAATGACGGCGATAACGATGGAGTTTTAGGCACAGGACCCGTTATTTTTGATAATGTAGGTAGAGTACTAAATCAAGGTGGATACACTCAACCTATAGATAGGTCTGGAGACGGCATCCCTGAATTTAAACAATATGGTGAAGAACTATTTTTTACTGTTCAACCAACTTCCAAGAGAATTAACAACAATGCATTAGAGATTGAGGCTCAAATAAACATAAACGGATATGCAGGTTTTAAATGGCAAGAAAATGTAGGAACTAAGGAAAGTCCTTTATGGAGCAATATTTCCAATGACTCGAATTATTCTGGAGCAAATTCAAATATTTTACAGATAAGCAATTTAAAAGCTATTCCATCAGGAAGACAGTTTAGGGTTGTTGTAGAGAACTTATTTAACGGATGTTTACCTGATTTGATGTCAGATGTTGTAACGTTTGGTAAAGTGGATCTTTTTATACCAAATGCATTTTCTCCGGATGGTGATGGCGTAAATGACACATGGGAGATAACAGGTATCGAAAACGCAGTTGGATATAAATTAATCATTTATAATAGGTGGGGAATCAAGGTCTATGAAACAAATAATTACAAAAATGATTGGGCTGGAGCATCTCAAACTGATTCGTTTATTTCAAAAGATAACATGTTACCTGAAGGAACTTACTTTTATTCAATAATATGGGGAGATCAAACAGAACCTACAAAGGGATTTGTTTACATTAAAAGAAGAAATAATTAGATGAAAAATTCAATTTTATATTTTATTTTGATAATGTTATCCACGATTTGTAGATCTCAGCAAGAGTCAAATTTCAGTTACTATATGTTTAATCACCAAGCTATAAATCCCGCATACACAGGCTCAAGAGGAATAACTAATTTAACATCTGTAATTCGTTCTCAATGGGTTGGACTAGAAGGGGCTCCTGAAACACAGACCATAACATTTGGGAAATCATTAAATTCGAAGAATTTAGGTTACGGGATAAGTATTCTTAATGATAAAATAGGCCCCACTAACAGCACCTCTTTCGATATTGACCTTGCATATCATTTAAAATTAAACGAAAAAGGAAACCGTCTTTCCCTTGGATTAAAAGGTGGAATTCATAATTATTCATTGAATTCAAATTTAATTCAAACTTTAACCCCAGGGGACAATGCATTTGTTTTAGATAATGATAGAAAAATTTTGCCGAATATTGGGTTCGGAATTTATTATTTTACTCAATCTTTTTACAGTGGATTCGCAATTCCAAGATTATTATCGAACAAGGAATATAATTTAGAACCTCACTATTATTTTATAACAGGTGGATTGATAAAAATATCTGAGGCCCTTATGCTAAAACCTAGTTTTTTACTTAAACAAACTAAGAGTATTGGTGGTTACGATTTTTCAATTTTAGGAATTATAAATCAAAATATTTGGATTGGTGGACAAATCAGAAGTAGTTTTAATAATTATGGATTTACAAATTTTCAAGGAACTGGAGTTAGTGCACTTGTAGGTTTTCAAATTCTTGAAAATTTGTCTGTTGGTTATTCTTATGGTATTCCTTCAAATGAAATTAGTAATGGCCTCAGCATACCAACCCACGAAATATTTTTAAGATTAGATATTTTTTCAAAAGGAGAGGCATTTTTATTTTCACCTAGATTTTTTTAATTATGAAAAGAAAGTTAGTTTTTTTAGTTTTTAATTTTTGTAACCTTATTGTTTTCTCTCAAGCCAAAGATTTTCAAAAAGATAGTTTAAATTACGTCTGGGGCGATTACTATTTCTTGAATTCAATGTATGAGAAGTCTATTCTTAAATATAAAACAACTGAGGGTAATTTATCAATCGATCGTCTAAGGAATCTAGCCGATTCTTATGTCTTGACAAATAATCTAAAAGAGGCATTAGATACTTATGAAAAAATCACAAAATCTAACAAAGCTAATGTTCTTGATTATTACAATTACGCGAATCTCTTACCAGCAGAAAGCAACTTAGCAAAAGAGTATAAGCAAAAAGCGATTAAATTACCCTTAATAAATACAAATAATTTAGTTACGGGTAATAATATTTTACCTGACGAATATGATTTAGAAAATTTGAAAGGCAATAGTAGTAAAGGAGATCATGGTCTAATTTTTGTTAATAATAACATCAACAGTAAAGTTCTGTTTTTAAGTGAACAATCAAATTCTCGAGATTTTAAAACAAGATCTAGAAAAGTCAAATCAAAATTTCCAATATACAACTTCTATGAAGGTAATTTTAATTCAGAAACATTTCTTATTGAACGTACAAAAAATAAACTTAAAAATTTAAATTCTAAATTTCAAGAGGGATATGGAAGTTATGATCAATTAAATAAAACTCTTTATTTCACAAGAAGTGAGTCGAGAATAGATTCTAACGATAGTATACAATTAAATATTTACAGTACTATATTAAATAAAAGAAATAATATAAAACTAATTCTAGAAAAGACAGATAAATATTCTAATCTTCATCCAAGTATAAACCAAAAATCAAATCGTTTATATTTTTCAAGTAACAGACCAGGTGGTTATGGAGGAATGGATATTTATTATGTAGATTTAATAGATGATAAATTTTCTGAACCCGTGAACTTGGGGCCTGATATAAACTCGGAGTACAATGAATCTTTTCCGTATTCATATAATGATTCAACTTTGTTCTATTCTTCAGATAAGGCTTCTAAGGGAGGTAAGTTCAATATTTATATCGCTACTAAAGTAATTTCTAATCGTTGGGACATAAAGTCCTTAAAAGAGAACATAAATTCTAAAAGTGATGACTTTTCATTTGGTGTTAATCAAAAATTAAAAATTGGCTTTTTCTCATCCGATAGACAAAATGGTAATGGGGAGGATGATATTTATGCATTTAAGTTTAATCCTAGACTAGCTGGAGTTGAAGATTTTTATGATTACAATTTTTCAGATACTTTAATTGTTGGAAAAAATAGTGTCTTATTTAACGACTTAGAATTAATTCATTCTATTGACCCATTGCAAAAGCTCTATAAAAAAACAGCCTTATTAAAATCTGCCCCAAAAAATGGTAAGATTATTTTTAACGAAAATGGAACGTTTTTATACAAAAGCGAAATCGATTCTATTTATAAAGATTCGTTTAGTTATATATTAAAATCTGAATTAAAGTCCTCAGAACCCATAATGGTATATTTAAATACTGTTAAAAAGCAGATCAATCAAATACAATTGACACAGTTCCAATCTATATTTTTTGACTTTGACAAAAGTGATATTCCTATAGAATATGTAGAAAGTCTTAACAAATTAGTAGAATATCTAAATAATAATCTTCAAGTCTCGCTGGAGTTGAGTTCTTATACTGATTGTAGAGGACCTGACTCTTACAATTTGGAATTATCTAACCGTAGAAATAAAAGTGTAGTTAATTACATCAAAAATAGAATTAAAAATCCTAGAAGAGTTTCCGGGAAAGGTTATGGAGAAATAAGTACTGCCGATAAATCACCTTGTTACAAATTAAGTGAAACTGAACACCAAAAAAATAGAAGAACAGACTTTAAATTAAAATTTTAATACCTGTAAAAAATATTCTACCAGGCGCAGCTTCATAATACCTGTTCCCAAATGCATTTATTCGAACATTGTCAGAATATAATTTATCAAAAACATTATTACATCCAAGAAATAAATCAAAACTATTTTTTCCAATTTTTACAGGGATAGATAAATTAATGTCATCTCTCCAAAAGGAATTAATTTCTTCGGTGTTATTATCGTTAGCATATAAATTTCCTCTATAATTCCGAGAATAAGAAACACTTAATTTTTTTGAATTCTTGTATCTTAATTCGAAGTTGCCAAATCGTGTTGGAACCCCTGGTAAGTAATTCCCTTTTAAATTTAAGTCACTTGATATATACTCACCATACTTAAAATTAGTGTAATTATAGATAATACTTGTTGAGAAATTTTTATTTAAGCGATGATTAAAGTCAATTTCAATTCCTTTTCGCAGGGTTTTACCAGCATTTTGATAAAATGTTCTTCCAGGAAATTCCTCTAATTCGTAGGGAACTAAATCATTTTCTGTATTTACCACGAATCCGACAATAGAAAAATTAGTAAACTCAGATTTAAATTTTAAACCAAAATCAAAATTTTTAGCTTTTTGAACACCCAATAAATCATTAAACCCTCCTTTTCCAACGGGATTTGCTGATAATTCACTAAGAGTTGGTGTTTCATAACTTTTTGACGAATTAACAAACAAATAAGATTTCTCTAAAATTTTATAAGACAAACCAATTTCATTGCTCCAAGCAGAAAGTTTTACATTCCCTGATTCATCACCATTCGAAATAAAATTATCATTGACTTTTAACAAATTATTGTCCCATCGAATTCCCCCATTTAATTTAAACCTTCCAAAAGATATGTTTTCTATAAAATATACTCCTAAGCTTTGAAAGCTTTCAATCTGCCCTAGAGTTTTTTCCCCCTTATTACCCTCGTTATTCTTATATCTTTTTCTTTTATCTGATTGGCTTGCTATGTCGTATCCAATTTGTGTTGTAAAAAGTATTTTATTTCCTTGACTTTTATTTGTAAAATAGGATCCATGGCCATAATAATTTCTATTTAGACTCACAATACCACCAAAATTGAAAGGTAGTTTTGCATTAAAAGTTCTATTTGAAATGAAACTATAGCTATTAACATAAAAATTTCCATTTCCATAATTTATATTCATTGCACTTTTAACATGATTTATTTTTTCACCTGATTTAAATAAAATATTTCTATCTCGAGCTTTCGAAGGAGAGTTTTTAAAACTATCGAAATTTTGTCCACCGGGATCCTCAGCTAAGGGACTATTTGTTGAATTGAATTGAAACCCTAATTTTATTTTATTTGATAAAAAATAGTTTCCTCTAACATTAAACTGAGTTGACTCAAATCTACTATTCTCTCTAAATCCATCTCCATCTTGATGATTTAAATGGAGTAGCCATTCGGATCTTTTAAATTTTAAACTTGAAGTATAATAGGTTTGTTTATAATTATTTTGAGCTCCTCGTAATCCTAATTCATGAAAATTATTTTCAATTTTGTTTAAAGTCTCTATAAAAATTACTCCTCCAGCAGCATTTCCGTATCTAAGAGAACTCGATCCTCTAATAATCTCTATATTTTCAATTAACTGAAGAGGAAGATTGTCTAGTTGACCCTGTCCGTCAGGTGTAGTCTCTGGAATACCATCAATAATAATTTTAATTCCTCTAATACCGAAAGCAGATCTTGCACCAAAACCTCTAATCGATATCCTTAAGTCTTGAGCAAAATTGTTTGCATTGAAGGTAACTACACCTGGTATAGAATTTATATACTCTTGCAGAGATAGCTGTTGTTTAGACCAAAGTCGAGGAACTTTTATCTTACTTATAGACAACGGAACTGATTCTAAAATAGAACTTGATTTAATTGATTTGATTTCAATTTCGTCTAATTTTACAATTTGAAGAGAATCTTTTTGGGCAACCAAAAAATTTGAAAGAATTACTAAAATAAACAGTTTTTTCATTTTCATTTTCAAAGCAAAAAAGCCCTCAGTAAATAAACTGAGGACTCTTTCTAACCATAAACCAATTCATTTCAGTATAGAATTGTACTATTAAATTAGTAGAATTATATTTAAACATGGTAATAAATACTAGAAAAATAAATAATTAATGAACAATATATTAACAATTATAATTTAAAAAAATCACATAAAATATTGATTAACAATATCTTACCCAAAAAAATGATTCAAAAGAGCTATTTTTTTCATATCCCAATATTTATTTTTTACGGTTTTCTTCTAATGGGTCAACAGGATTTCATTAATAATAGACCTCAATTAAAGGCTCAATTTATTGATTCAAATATAACCATTGACGGAAAAATAAGCTCTGATATCGTATGGCGGAATATTACACCAATTACATCTTTGACACAAATAACACCAAATTTTGGATTTCCTGTAAGTGAGGACACTCAAATTAGAATAGCGTATAATAATTTTTATTTTTATGTTTCTGTAATTTGTTTTGATTCATCTCCAGAAAAAATACAAGTCGGTGATTCAAGAAGAGACGCGGCTTTAAACGATGAGGACAGTTTTTTATTTATATTAGATACTTTTAACGACCAGCAAAATGGATTTTTATTTGGTACTAATTCAGATGGTAAAGAGTTTGATGCCCAAATCAATAATGAAGGTGTTGGGAACAGAAGTTCAAATAGACAACAGGGAGGAGTAATTGGAGGAACAAATATAAACTGGGATGCTTCTTGGGATGTTGCCGTAGAAAAAGGTTCATATGGTTGGAGTGCTGAATTTGCTATCCCGTTGAGGTCTATCAGATTTTCTCCTGGAAAAAATAAAACTTGGGGGATCAACTTCCAGAGAAATATTTCTAAAAATACTGAAATTGCTTATTGGGCACCTCTCCCTTTAACTTTTGATATTAAAAGACTTTCAATAGCAGGAAAACTCAATAACTTAAATCTTAAAAATCCAAAAAATTTAAAACTTATCCCTTATGTAATAGGACAATCAATTAGTAAAAAAAACTTATCTAATTCAAGTGTTTCTCATAATGGTGATTTGGGTACAGATATTAAGTATAGTCTAACACCTGGATTAACAATGGATCTTACACTCAATACAGATTTTGCGCAAGTAGAAGTGGATGAACAGCAAATTAATATAGATAGAGTGAATCTTTTTTTTCCTGAAAAAAGAGCTTTTTTTCTAGAAAATGCTGGTCAGTTTTCGGTTGGCATTCCAGGTGAGATAGATTTATTCTTCACGAGAAGAATAGGGTTAGAAAATGATGGTTCAATAGTTCCGATTTTGGGGGGTGGGAGACTGTCTGGAAAAATAGGTCAAACAAATATTGGGTTATTAAATATGTCAACAGAGGGTAGTGGTGATTCTTCAATGAGTAAAAATAATTTTTCTGTTATTAGGGTAAACCACGACTTTTCTAAGAGTCGCTCATCTTTTGGTGGAATTTTTGTAAATAAATTTGGATTGGGCGAAAACGATAATTACAATAGAGTTTTTGCCTTAGACGGTAAGTTAGGCCTAGGAAAGAAAGCTCAACTTTCTGGTTTTTTTTCAAAGAGTAACTCACCAAATATTACAGAAAATGATCATGCATTTGCAATAAAGGCCGAATATAACTGGGATGGTTGGAGATTAAATGCTTCATTTAGTCAGGTAGGGGAGGGATTTAATCCTGAAGTTGGATTTTTACAAAGAAATGCATACTATAAACCAGAGTTTTTAATTTGGAAAACAATTCGCACAGGTAGAAAAGGACCTTTATTCGAGATAAGACCACATATATATAGAAGAACTTTTTACAAATCAAGTAATCAATTATTCTCGGATTATCTCCACGTTGATAATCACTGGGTTTGGCCCTCTGGATTTGAAATACACACAGGTATAAACTTTACTCGGGAGGTGGTTTACTCTCCTTTTAAAATATCGAACATAGAAATTGGGAATGGTGATTATTCTCATAGTGAGCTTCAATTTGTTGCTCAGACAAATCCAAACAAAAACTTTTTTTGGTATAACAAAACTTATATCGGTGGATATTATGGGGGTAAAAGAACTCAATTTATTAATTCAATTAATTTAAGTTTAGGCAATAGATTTAACGCGGATTTAAATTACAATTACACTAGGCTTGTTTTTGACGACAAAGAAAATTTAAATTCAATAATCGCAGGTCTTAGATTGAGTTTTCAATTTACTCCTAAAATTTTTATCCAATCGCTGATTCAAAGAAATAACATAACTAACTTAAATTCTATAAATGCTAGATTTGGATGGCTACAAACCGCAAATACAGGACTATTTATAGTCTACAATATCGTTAGAGATTTGGATAGGTTTGATGAAATTAATGATAGTATTTTTTCAATAAAGTATACTTATCAATTTGATGTTTTATGATTATTATATGGTTTTTAATTTGAAAAATTTAAATTAGCTTCTTAGTTTTATAGTTTTTAAATTTTTATGGTAGAGGCAATTGTAAATTATTTCGATTCTATTCCATCTCTTCACAGGGCTCTAATTCTGGTTGGAGGGATTACTTTTTTTTGGATTTTGGAAGGTTCAATGCCATTATTTAGATTTAATTACAATAAATTAAAACATGCAATACCAAACTTTTTCTTCACATTCACAACTATTCTCATAAATTTTAGTTTAGCTTTCCTTCTTTTGAAGTCTTCAGATTGGGTTTCAAATAATTATTTTGGGCTTATACACCTATATGATTTTCCTTTATGGATTAAAGTCATATTAGGTATACTTTTATTGGATTTAGTGGGAGCGTACTTAGCTCACTACGTAGAACACAATGTGAAGCCTCTTTGGATGATTCATCTTGTACACCATAGTGATCATAAGGTTGATACAACTACAGCTAATCGACACCACCCTCTGGAAAGTTTGATAAGATTTTCATTCACTTTATTTGGTGTTTTTGTCTCGGGTGCCCCAATCGGTGTCGTCATGTTGTACCAGTCTTTATCAATAATTTCAACTCAGTTTACTCACGCAAATATTAGGCTTTCGAAGAGGTTAGATAAATTAATTAGTTACATTTTTGTTTCCCCAGATATGCACAAAATTCACCACCACTTCAGATTACCTTATACAGATAAGAATTATGGGAATATTTTTTCAATTTGGGATAGAATTTTTGGAACCTTTGTATATTATGATAGAGAAAAAATAAAATATGGGGTTGATGTTTTCCCAGACGAATCCAAAAATAGTAATATTAAAGACCTCCTAGCTCAACCATTTCAAAAATATCAAAAGCCTACTCTTGCAAAGGAAAAGGATTATAAATAATCAATCCATTAAAAACGGTCCAATAGAAATACTGATTCGTATTAGGTAGTAGATAACTCTTTTCAAATATAATACATAAGTCTAAGTCCAAGAGGTGGAATTAGACATTGTATTAAAGACAAAGGGTATTATTAAAAAAACGGCTACACTATAATAGTATAACCGTTTATTGTTAAAGTAGCGGGAGCAGGACTCGAACCTGCGACCTTTGGGTTATGAGCCCAACGAGCTACCGACTGCTCTATCCCGCGATGATTAACGAAATTACTAAAATTAAACAGAAACAACAAGTATAAGAGTATTAGTAGTTAACTTTGTTGAATGTCAAAAAAACATAAAGCAGGTTTTGTTTCAATAATTGGCAATCCAAATGTTGGTAAATCAACTTTTTTGAATTCGTGGATTGGCGAAGATGTCTCAATCGTTACTCCAAAATCTCAAACAACAAGACACAGAATTAGATTTATCATCAACTCTGAAGATTATCAAATTATTTTGTCTGACACTCCGGGATTGATTGAGCCAAAATATCAATTACAAAATTCAATGATGAAGTTCTTAAAAGATACTTTAATAGACTCAGATATTTTATTATTAATGACAACGGTTGGTGACAAGATAATAGAAAACGATCACTTCATAAACAAAATTAAAAAGATTAAAAAAAAGATTTTTTTGTTAATAAATAAAATTGATTTATTAAATCAGCAAATTCTTGAAAATGAAATTAATTTATGGGAAGTGAAATTACAGGGCGTCAAAATTTTTCCAATTTCTGCTCTGAATAATTTTAATACAGAAAGTGTTTCAAATCATATTTTAGAGAATTTACCCTATTCACCCGCTTTTTTTCCTAAAGATCAACTTGCTGATAAATCCAAGCGTTTTTTTGTTAATGAATTTATTAGAGAACAGATATTTCATAAATTCAACAAAGAAGTCCCTTACTCTACTGAAGTAGTAACTGAAGTTTTTGATAGGAGTAAGGAAAACATTATTAAGATAGAATCTACAATTATTGTGGAGCGTGAAACTCAAAAAGGAATTATAATTGGAAAGAATGGCTTAGCTCTTAAAAAAGTTGGTATTGAAGCACGAAAGAAATTGGAAAACTTTTTTAAAATTAAAGTTCACCTTAAATTATTTGTTAAGGTGAATAAAAAATGGAGAACAAATATCAAGAGATTGAAAGATTTTGGTTACAACTAAAATAAATTTATAATGAATTCTATTGTAGCAATTGTTGGCAGACCTAATGTTGGAAAATCAACATTATTTAATAGACTTATAAAGCAAAAGAAAGCTATAACTGACTCCGAAAGTGGAGTCACGAGGGATCGTCACTATGGCAAAGGAGAGTGGAACGGCAAGCAATTTTCTGTAATTGACACTGGTGGCTACATAATAGGTGGAGATGATATTTTTGAAAAGGAAATTGACTATCAAGTAGAATTGGCTATTGAGGAAGCGGATTTAATTGTTTTTTTGGTAGATATTCAAACAGGTATCACAGAAGAAGATCTAAAGGTTAATAAACTCCTAAAAAAATCAAAGAAAAAAGTTTTTTTGTTGGTTAACAAGGTTGACAACTCCTCTTTTCAAGGACTTGAGGCCGAGTTTTTCAAACTCGGATTTAAAGATGTTTATTCAATTTCAGCAAAAAATGGTCTTGGATCTGGTGATTTTATGGATTCACTTGCAAAAAATTTAGTTAATTCTTCAGAGGATTTAAATGAAGTATTACCACAATTTGCAGTCGTTGGAAGACCAAATGCTGGAAAATCTTCATTAATAAATTCAATAATTGATAACCAGAGGCACATAGTTAGCGATATTCCAGGCACTACAAGAGACAGTACAGATTCATACGTCAACAAATATGGCCTTAATTTTAATTTAATTGATACAGCAGGTATAAGGCGCAAAAAAAAAGTCAAAGAAGATTTAGAATTCTTTTCTGTCTTAAGGGCTGTTAGGTCTATTGAAAGAAGCAATGTCGTTTTACTTTTAGTTGACGCAACGAGAGGTTTTGACACCCAAGTACAAAAAATATTTTGGCTTGCTCATCGAAATAACAAAGGGATATTAATATTAATCAACAAATGGGATTTGATTGAAAAAGATAAATTAGACGTCAGGTTATATGAAGAAAATATTAAAAATAAAATAGCACCTTTTAAAGATGTTCCGATTTTATTTATTTCTGTTTTAAAAAAACAGCGGGTTTTAAAAGCTCTAGAGAAAGCAATTGAAGTTTTTAAGTCCAGAAATTTAAGAATTTCAACTAGTGAATTAAATAAATTTATTTTGCCTGTTGTACAAAAAACCCCACCTCCATCTAATAAAGGTAAAATCGTAAAAATCAAATTTTGTACTCAGTTGCCAACAAAACACCCTCAGTTTGTAATGTTTTGTAACCTACCTCAATATGTCAAAGAGGCATACAAAAGATTCATTGAAAATAAATTAAGAGCTAGGTACAAACTCTCCGGGGTGCCTGTAACTATTTTTTTTAGAAAAAAATAGTTACAAATTATTTTTAAGGAATAACAACTCGGATTTAACTTTCTCCAGTTTATTACGAATTGATATTAAAACTTTGTCTTTATTTTGAGATTTTTCTAGATGCCTTTTTGCACCATCAATTGTCATTTTTTTTTCTTTTAATAAACTATAAATGACTTGAAGGATTACTACATCTGGCTTTGTAAACTTTCTTATACCCGATTTTTTTTTCTTTGGACTTATTTGTTTAAACTCTTTTTCCCAGAATCTTATTAATGATGTGTTTACGTTTAAAAATTCAGCAACTTCTCCAATAGAATAATATTTTTTATCAGATAATATATTTTTCATTGTAAAAACCTAATCAAGAGATAGATTTTCCTGGTTTGCTTGAATGAGAATTGCATTATATTCGTCGGATGTTAAATTACCAATATAAAAGTTCAAAGGATTTATTTTTTTTCCATCTTTAATAATCTCATAGTGTAAATGTGGTGCAACAGACCTTCCCGTACTTCCAACATAGCCAATTATATCCCCTCTTTTAACTTTTTGTCCTCGCTTGACATTGTATTTGTTTAAATGAGCATATACTGTTACATATCCAAACCCATGGTCAATTCTTATATGACGACCATAACCAGAAGACCTACTATCAGCTCTCTTTACTATCCCGTTCCCAGGAGCATAAATTGGGGTTCCCCTGCTAGCGGAAAAATCCATACCATAATGACGTTTTCTGGTTTTTGTGAATGGATCAATTCTCCATCCATATCCTGAGGCCATTCTTTTTAAATCCTCATTTCTTATTGGTTGTATTGAAGGAATAGAAGCCAACAGCTCCTCCTTTTTTTCGGCAAGAAGTCTAATCTCATCTAATGATTTTGACTGAACAACAATTCTTCTTGAAAGAATATCTAATTTTTTTGTAGTTTCAATTATTTGTTCAGAACTTCCATACCCCTCCAGACTTTTATATCTGTTAACTCCTCCAAAACCAGCTTTTCTTTGTTCATCCGAAACTGGATTTGCTTCAAAATAATTTCTATAAAGTTCATTGTCCCTTTCTTCGATATTTGAAATCACATTTTCAATTTCAACTAACCTTTTTGAGACTAAGTCAAATTGAAACTCGTAATTTTTTAATTCTCTTTTGAGAAGTAATTCTTCAGGTGTATTCAAAAAATCTGTAGTTAGGATTCCAAATAGAACAAAAAGGCCAAAAAGAAATGAAGATATTAAAAAAATAAAAAAATTAGATATCCGCAGAGTTCTTGGGTATTCGACTGGTTTGTAAGAAAGTGTTTCTGGATCGTAGTAATATTTAACCTTAGCCATAGCGGTTTTAATATTAAAATTTACTTCTTTTGTAAGTAATTTAATTCAACAAATATAATATTTTTTTATAAGTTATAGCCCTCTAAAAATTAAGATGAAATGAAATCATCGGATATAAGAAATCTTTTTTTAAAATTTTTTGAAAGTAAAAATCATAAGATATTAGAATCATCATCAATGGTTGTTAGAGATGACCCTACACTTATGTTTGTAAATGCTGGAATGAACCAGTTCAAAGACTATTTTTTAGGCACAAGTATTCCAAAAGATAAAAGAATTGCTAATTTTCAAAAATGTCTTCGTGTTTCTGGTAAACACAATGATTTAGAAGAAGTTGGGATTGATACATATCACCATACCTTTTTTGAAATGCTCGGGAATTGGAGTTTTGGTGATTATTTTAAAGAAAATGCTATTAAATCTGCTTGGGAGCTACTAACTGATATTTATCTAATTGATAAAGACAAACTGTATGTGACAATTTTTGAGGGAGATAAAACTCAAAATCTCGAAGTTGATAATGAATCTTTTAAAATTTGGAATCAAATCATTGATAAGGACAGAATATTTTTATGTTCAAAATCAGACAATTTTTGGGAAATGGGAAACCAAGGACCCTGCGGGCCCTGCTCAGAGATACATATTGATTTAAGATCAGACAAAGATAGAAAGAAAGTACCTGCAGCAAATTTGATAAATAAAGGTCATCCTCAGGTTATAGAACTTTGGAACCTCGTTTTTATCCAATATAATCGAAAATCTGACGGAACCCTTGAGGATCTTCCAGAAAAACATGTAGATACAGGTCTGGGATTTGAGAGACTTTCTATGGTTCTTCAAAAGAAAACCTCGAATTATGATACCGATATTTTTGAACCAATCATTAGAGAAATTGAAATACTTACAGGTAATAACTACGGTATTGATTTAGAAATAGATAAGGCAATAAGAGTTGTTGCAGATCATTTAAGAGCAGTTTTTTTTGCAGTAGCTGACGGACAATTACCTTCCAACACAGGAGCGGGTTACGTAATTAGAAGAATTTTACGCAGAGCTGTCAGGTATGGATATTCGTTCTTAAACCAAAAGAGTCCTTTCATTTTCCGACTAGTAGATGTTCTTTACAATCAGATGAAAAATGTTTATTCTGGACTTGAAAGTAAAAGAAATCTAATTCATAATGTAGTTAAAGAAGAGGAAAACTCTTTTCTAAAAACTCTTGACCAAGGACTATTATTACTTGATTCAATGATTTCAAAAGCTGTAGATGGAAAAATTGAGGGCTCCAAAGTTTTTCAGCTTTATGATACTTATGGATTCCCCAAAGATCTTACTGCACTAATTCTATATGAAAAAGGACTTAATTATGATGAAGAGGAATTTGAAAAGTCAATGAAGAAGCAAAAAGAAATGTCAAAAAAAGCCGCTTTTAGCTCAAAAGGAGATTGGGTTATAATTCATGAAGATGATTTAGAAGAATTTGTCGGGTATGACCACTTAACATCCAATGTGAAAATTACAAGATATAGAAAAACTAGCTCTTTAAAAGCAGGAGATATGTTTCAGTTGGTATTTAATCTAACTCCCTTCTATGCCGAGGGAGGTGGACAAGTTGGAGATAAGGGATATTTGGAATCAACAAACGGAGACTTGCATTATATAATTGATACTAAAAAAGAAAATAATCTTATAGTTCATTATTGCAACACACTTCCTAATAAAATTGACCATATATTTAAGGCAGTAGTAGACAAAACACAAAGGATTCGAGCCTCATCCAATCACACAGCAACTCATTTACTTCATCAGGCTTTGAGAGAAATTTTGGGTAATCACGTTGAACAAAAGGGTTCAATGGTTAATTCAAGATCTTTACGTTTTGACTTTTCCCATTTTTCAAAAATATCTAAAGATCAAATCTCACAAATTGAAGAGTTTGTAAACTCTAGAATAAAAGAAAATCTTTTATTAGAGGAAAATCGAAATACTTTGATGGAAAAAGCTCTTTCAGAGGGAGCAATTGCTCTATTTGGTGAGAAGTATGGAGATACTGTAAGAATTGTGAAATTTGGAAAATCAATTGAATTATGTGGAGGCACCCATGTTGAAAGCACATCACAAATTTGGCACTTTAAAATTATTTCAGAATCTGCAATTGCTGCTGGAATAAGAAGATTGGAAGCTATAACTGGTAATTCATGTAAAATGTTTTTTGAAGAACAATCTAATGACTTAGAAAAAATAAAACAATTAATTAAAAGTCCACAAAATATAGTTACGGCAGTGGAGAACCTTCAAAGCGAAATACATAATTTAAAAAATGAAATTAAAAATTTATCGGAATCACATTTAAAAAGTTTAAAATTAGAATTAATGGATAAGGTAAAAGAATGTAATGGCATCAACCTGCTTTCTGAAAAACTTTCTCTGAATCCAAAACTTTTAAAATCTCTTGCTTTTGATTTGGGAAAATCAATCAAAAATTTATTTATGTTAATTGCTGTCATTGATGGGTCAAAAGCTATTTTAGTATGTTATATTGACAAAGGTTTAGTGGAAAAAAATGGATATGACGCTCGTAAAATAGTAAATAGAATTTCAAAATATATTAATGGTACTGGTGGAGGACAAAATTTTTATTCTACTGCAGGAGGAGATAATCTAAGTGGAATAGACGAAGCAATTTCATCATTCAATAAAATAATAAGTTCTTAACTTTCATCAACAGGCGGATAATTTTTAAGAATTTCAGAGACAAATAAATTTATTCTTTCATCTCTGTTTTTCATGTATTCATTAATACCACCATATCCTTTTCCC
>CACONV010000010.1 GCA_902628605.1 uncultured Bacteroidota bacterium | reverse complement strand
TAAAACTGCAGAGTTGGTTGCAGATCATTTAAAAAGTTTAGGAATAAAAGTAAAAACTGGAGTTGCTCATACTGGTGTAGTAGGAATTTTGAAAGGAAATAAACCAGGGAAAGTCGTTGCTTTAAGGGCTGACATGGATGCATTGCCAGTAACAGAAAGAAATAGTCTTCCTTACAAATCTAATGTGGTTTCTGAGTACAATGGAAAAAAAACTGGAGTAATGCATGCTTGTGGTCACGATACGCATGTTGCAATTTTGATGGGAGTTGCTGAAGTTTTATCAGAAAATAAAAATTTCTCTGGAACTGTAAAATTTATTTTTCAACCTGCAGAAGAAGGTTATCCTGAAGGAGAAACAGGTGGTGCTTCCTTAATGGTAGAAGAAGGGGTATTAAAAAATCCTGACGTGGATGCAATTTTTGGACTACATATTAGCTCTGGTCTTCATGTTGGAAAAATTGAATACAAACCTGGGGGAGCTATGGCTTCTTCTCAAAGGTTTGTCATTGATGTTATAGGAAAACAGTCTCATGGTTCATCTCCATGGATGGGTGTTGATCCAATTGTTGTTTCTGCCCAAATAATAAACGGTTTACAAACTATCATAAGTAGAAATAGCGAATTGACTAAAGAAGGTGCGGTTGTTTCAGTAGGTTCAATCCATTCTGGAATAAGATTTAATATTATTCCAGAAAGTGCTCAAATGATAGGGACAATTAGAACACTAGATAAGGGGATGAAAGAATTAATTAATAAAAGAATGTCAGAGCTGGTTGAAAATATTTCCACGGCTTATGGTGCTTCTGCAAAGTTGAAAATTACTGAAGGAGCAGCCATAACATATAATGACCCTACTTTGACAGAAAAAATGCTTCCTACTTTAAAGAGAACAATCGGTGAAAAAAATGTGATTTTGTCAAAAGCACAAACTGGGGCTGAGGATTTCTCTTATTTTCAAAAAAAAGTACCAGGTTTATACTTTTTCCTGGGAGGAACTCCTCCATCAGTTCTGGAAAAAGATGCACCATCTCATCACACGCCAGATTTTTATGTTGATGATAGCGCATTAATTCTTGGGGTGAGGGTAATGAGTAACCTAGCACTGGACTTTTTGAAAAATTAGAACTCACTGATTTCGTCTTTTTAGAATTTTAATAGATTTTAATTTATTGTTTTGTATTTTTAAATGTGGTTAGAAAAATTGTTTTAATTCTTTTATCGTTAATATATTCAATTGAAAAATCTCACTCTCAAGATTATTTTCCTGAAAATGATGGTGTGAAAACATCAAATCAACCCTACAATGTTTTTATTAATGCTACAATTATAGTTTCTCCAGACAAAAAAATAGAAAAAGGCATTTTAATTGAAAGAGATGGTTTAGTTGTTGAAGTGGGAAAAAACATTGAAATACCAAAAAATTCAATTGTACATGACAAAACAGGTCAATATATTTATCCTTCTTTTATTGATTTATATTCAAATTTCGGAATAAGAAAAGCAGAAAGTTCCACACGAAGAGGAAGAAGTACGCAATATAATCCTAATAGAGAAGGGTTTTATTGGAATGATCACATTTTAAGTGATTATAACTCAATTAATGACTATAGCTATGACCTAGTTAAATCAAAAAAATTAAGGGAAGCGGGTTTTGGAATAGTAAATGCTCATCGAGAAAATGGTATACATAGAGGAACAGGCTCCTTGATTGCTCTTAGTGATAGACATACTGACAATTATCGAATTATAAAAAGTAAGTCTACGGAATTTTATTCCTTTAAAAAAAGTATTAATTCGTCACAATCTTATCCTACATCAGTTATGGGTGCTATGGCTCTTTTAAGACAATTTTTTTTGGATATAGAGTGGTATAATCAAAAAAGTTCCAATTCCAAGGATATTTCGATACAGGCTGCAATTCAAAATAAAAACTTACCTAAAATTTTTCAAAGTGGAGGGAGACTAAACTTACTGCGAGCACTCAAAATTGGAAAAGAAACAAATCAAAGATTTACTGTAGTTGGTTCTGGACTTGAATATTTAGATCATGAGAGAATTAAATCATATGGCAATACCATTGTGGTGCCTATAAATTTCCCAAAACCTTATGATGTTTCGGATTCTGAATTAAATGAAAAATTAACTTTAAACCACCTAAAAGAATGGAATCAAGCTCCGTCAAATCTTTCTGTGTTAGAAGAAAATGGTCTGGATTTTGCCGTAACCTCCCAGGGTCTTGAAAATATTTCCGATTTTATTAAAAATATTAAAAGAGCAGTAGCATACGGTCTATCGGAAAAAAAGGCATTGATGTCTCTAACAAAGATTCCTGCAAAGGTTCTTAAAATGAATCAAAAAATAGGTGAACTA
Organism: uncultured Bacteroidota bacterium; assembly: GCA_902628605.1. The sequence continues at coordinate 27,208 of CACONV010000010.1, read as the reverse complement.
AAGAAAGGATTTTATGCGAATTTCCTAGTTACATCTGGACCTATTTTTAGGGAAGAAAGTGTTATTTACGAAAACTGGATTATTGGGAAGCAACATGTTTTAACCCCCAATGATGTGGTTCTAAATTTAGATATTACAGATGAAGATTTATTAGAATATTTAGAAAATGCTGAAAAGGTAGGCTACTCAATAGAGGAGTTAAAAAATATTGCCAAATTTAATGGATTATCTGCCGGTGAGATTAAAATATTAGGGCAACGACTATCTAATGCAAAGAAAGAACTTGAATTAAAAGATAAGGTTCTTAAAAAAAATGAACCAAAGAAAAAATTTCCAGTTTTGCCAGTTACCTATCCTAATACAGCATATGGCTTCAAAGAAAAGCCAAAATATTCAAACATGGTTTTTAAAAATGTGACAGCTTGGACTAATGAAGAGGAAGGAATTCTTAAGAATATAGACGTTTTAATTACAAATGGTAAAATAAAAAAAATCGGGCAAAACTTAGAAACTCCCAAAAACCATTTTGAGTTAGATTGTACTGATAAACACTTAACAGCAGGTATAATAGATGAACATTCTCATATTGCTGCTTCATCAATAAATGAAGCTGGTCAAAACTCTTCTGCTGAAGTATCAATTGAAGATGTTATTGAGCCTTATGACATATCAATTTTTAGAAGTCTAGCTGGTGGAGTAACCACAGCCCAGATTTTACATGGTTCTGCAAATCCTATTGGAGGCCGCTCTGCCATAATTAAGCTCAGATGGGGAGAATCTGATGAAAAAATGATTTTCAAAAATTCAGATAAATTTATAAAGTTTGCTTTGGGTGAAAATGTAAAACAGTCAAATTGGGGAAGTTATTCCAGGTTTCCTCAGACTAGAATGGGAGTAGAGCAAGTTTTTGTTGATTACTTTAACAGGGCATTGGAGTACGGAGAAAAATGGGAAAATTATAACTCTCTTTCAAATAAAGCTAAGGGGGCAGCTGAAAAGCCTAGGAAAGATATTGAGATGGATGTATTATTGGAAATTTTAAAAGGGAAGAGGTTTATTACATGTCATTCATATGTTCAAAGCGAGATTAATATGCTTATGAAAGTCGCGGAAAATTTTGGGATTCGTATAAATACTTTCACTCATATTTTGGAAGGATACAAATTAGCAGAAAAAATGTCTCGTCATGGTGTAGGAGGCTCAACCTTTTCAGATTGGTGGGCTTATAAGTATGAAGTTGTAGATGCGATTCCCTACAATGGGCCAATTATGACCGAGGCTGGAGTTACAGTTGCTTATAATTCAGATTCATCGGAGGTAATTAGAAGACTCAATCAAGAGGCTGCAAAAGCCGTAAAATATGGTGGTTTAAGTGAGGAGGAAGCTTGGAAGTATGTCACACTAAATCCTGCAAAGCTCTTACATATAGATGATAGAGTTGGAAGTTTAAAAGAGGGTAAAGATGCAGATTTAGTCTTATGGTCAGACAACCCTTTGTCCATCTATGCTAGCGCTGAAAAAACACTTATAGATGGAAAAATATATTATGATAGTAGCAAAATACCATCAATTATAGAGGAAATGAAAATTGAAAAAGATAAAATTATTGATCAAATAAAATCTGCAACGAATGGAGGTCAAATGTTGCAACCAATTGAGTCTAGTTCAAATAAAGAGTTTTTCTGTGAAACGGTAGATAAATAAAGATGAAGAAAACAATTATACTTTTTTTTATTTCTCAATTTATGATTATTGGACAGCAAACTCCAGGTAATGAACAATACCAAAGTATATTGATAGAAAATGCTACAATTCATATAGGAGATGGTTCAGTCATTAAAAAGGGTTATGTTGGATTTCAAGATGGAAAGATTAAATATGTTGGAGAAACAAAACCTGAAAATAAATATGACAAATCAATAAACACCAATGGATCTCACTTGTATCCAGGTCTTATTGCATTAAATTCAACTCTTGGGTTGGCTGAAATTGACGCGGTTAGAGCAACAAGAGATTACGATGAAATAGGGTCTTTTTTACCACACGTTAATTCATCCGTAGCTTACAACGCAGAGTCTAAAGTAGTAGAGAGTATGAGAATGAATGGTGTACTTATTGCCCAAATAACACCAAGAGGAGGCATTATAAGTGGAAAATCCTCTATTATGCAACTTGACGCATGGAATTGGGAAGATGCTTTGATTTTTAAAAATGTGGGTATTCATTTAAATTGGCCTTCTCCGTACACATATAAAAGACTTAGTTCTGGGGAAAGGACTATTGAAAAAAATAAAAACTACATTAAAAAAGTAAAAGAAATAAAAGATTTTTTTAAAACTTCTAAGTCGTATTTACCAAGTCCAAAACCAATAAATTTGGAATACGAAGCAATGAGAAATTTGTTTAACGGCAATGAAATAATTTTTCTTCATGCAAATTCATCAAAACAAATTCAGGATGGAATTCTTTTTTTAAGTTCCCTCAAAATTAAAAAGATTGTATTAGTAGGAGGAATATATAGCTACAAGCAGATTGACTTATTGAATAAAAACAAAATACCAGTAGTCCTCAAACATCCCCATAATTTACCATCATTTAATGACGAAGATCCAAAAATAAGATTTAGAAATGCAAAAAAATTAGTTGACTCAGGTCTCTTAGTTTCAATAGATGTGAGTGGAAGTATGGAAAGAATGAATTCTAGGAATCTTCCTTTCTATGCAGGAAGCTTTTCAGCATATGGCGTAGATAAAGAAAATGCTTTAAGAATGATAACTCTTAATGCAGCTCAAATTTTAGGCATTAATAAAAATTATGGCTCTATAAAAATAGATAAAAGTGCTACATTTTTTATCTCAAAGGGAGATGCTTTAGATATGCGATCAAATATATTAGATTATGCTTTCATTGACGGTAGAGAAGTTTCTCTGGAAAGCCATCAAACAAAATTATGGCAAAGATACCTTCAAAAGATTAGGAACAAGAAGAAGAATTAAAAGTTAAGTGACTCGAATAAGATTGATGAATTGTTTTGAGTTTTGCTAAGGATGGGTATAAAGCGGTTACTAATATGCCAAGCTCACTTTCTACTTAGGAAATACGTTCTTTATCATCAAAAAAAAATTCGAAAAACTTTTTCTAAAGTTAAATACGAAATCTTGTTTATGTTTATATTAAAATATTAAATAAAGATAAAGCTACATCGAAATTTCTTTTACAAGACAGTCTCCATTTAAGTAAAGAATTATATAAAATTTTGACTAACGCCGTGAAAGAGAAAATTAAAATCTAGATGTTTATTTTGGTCTTGCGTATTTAAATCTCTTAATAGTTTTGGGTAATGCGTAAGCATCTAGACCATTTACGGTTACAACATTACCTTTTGAAAGTTCCACCCATCCGTCATTTTGTAATAAACCTTCTCTTATGAAAATAATTTCAATAGATGCTACTATTAAGGAACAGCCATTTTCTCTTATTTGGTATTCATTAAGATATTTACACCCTAGCTGTACTGCCGAATCTTTTACAAAAGGAGCTTCCCATTTATTTTTATATTCAGATTGAAAACTGGTTTTATCGAATTCAGATATATCTTCATCGTACTTAGCACTAGTGTGATGCGCATCACTTATTTTCTCCTTACTTATATGATTTACGGTAAATTTTTTTTTTTCCTTAATATTCTTATATGTATTTCTAGGAACAACATTTGGCCTGACAAAAAAACTTAGAAGAGCAGGATTACTTCCAAGATGAGTTACTGAACTAAAAATCGCTAAATTTTCTATCCCTTTTTTTGATATAGTCCCAAGTAAATTAGCAGATTTATACCCAGTGATACTATTAATTAAATTTATCTTAAATATTTTATTTAATGAATCTAGTCTTTCAGAACTGAAAAAATCCACTTATATCAATTTGTTTTTAAAATTTTCTTTGACGAAAAATAGATAAAGATTGAGCAAGTAAGCATCAAAGCCGAAGGGAAATATTTGATCGCAGGATCAGAAATTTTGAAGTGAAAATAAATGGCACCAGTCATTAAAATTGCCATTAAGAGCGAAGAATAAACAGAAATTTTAGTTTTTAAAAGCCCAATTATCAAGCCTAAACTAGCTATAATTTTCAAAGAACCAACTAAATACATTGTGTTTAAATCAAGTCCATACGTAGCAAACTCTTCTATCATATTTTTAGCGTTACCCCCTCTGTAGGGTGTCTCTTTATTAAATCGAAATAGCCAAACATTCATTACCAAAATAGAGACAAATAGAGAAATGCAGACATTTAAAATCTTTAGCATAAAATTTATTTGATATAAAAATAATGTATGTAATGATAATATACTATTATAAAAAGCCAAAATATTTTAAACATAAATTTTTAATTTTGTAATGTGGTTAAAAATTTATCATATAATTCAAAAAAAATTAAGACCCTATTGACGGAAATTGTTGGAAGACCCCTTTCATTGAATGAAAGATTTAAATTAAGAGGTATTGGTTCAAATAAACTAGTTATAACTGATGCGTCAAAAGAAATTGTAGAATTACTAAGATTGGACAATAACATAAATTATTGCAATATTGAAATTAGGAAAAACGGTATAATCATTAGATTTAGATCATTACTAGAAACCTATGGCTTGATAATACCATTCTATAAATTGGTAATTTATAAAGGAGAATCAAAAATATATTCATTTTATAAAGACAAACATTATGTTAAATGCTTTGTAGATAACAAAAGCTCTACCACTTTTATTAAAAAAGTTATCAAATTAAAAACTGTGTATCTTAAAAAAATAGGGTTAAATTAAATTTCTTAAACGAATACTATATTAAATCTTAAATAGTTTTTTACCACTTATCTTTATTGAGTTAAATTGCAAATAACACAGGTTTTATTCTAAAAAGTATATTTAATAAAAATTTTCTCCAACTACGATTTAACATCTATAAATCAAAAAATTCATTAAATTTTTAAAATTAATTTGGGAAATATACTTTTATTTTTTTTTTTTTTTTAGGGCGTATATTTGAATATGGAAAATTCTTACGGCCTTTCGGATTTATTAACATTAAAAAGGATAGATGCTTTTACCTTTGTGGGAAAAAACTATAAAACTTTTTGGAAAAGAGTTTATGGTGGTCAGGTTTTAGCACAATCCTTACATGCTGCAAATCAAACAATTATGGGTGACAGATATGTACACTCTCTTCACGGGTATTTTATTTTAGCAGGAGATATAGAGGTTCCAATTGAGTTTAAAGTCGAAAATTTAAGAGATGGTAAAAGTTTTAATACTAGAAGAGTTACGGCTTACCAAAAAGGGAAGGCAATTTTTGTTCTAAGTGCTTCGTTTCATATTGATGAAGAAGGGTTGAGCCAATACGAAAAGTCACCAGCATCATTCAATCCCGAAAATCTTATACCAGATAGTGAGCTTTTGAAAAAAACTAAAGTAATCCCTCTTCAAATAAAAAAGTATTTACTATCGCGTCACCCCTTTGCATTTGAATTTAGACCTGAGATAGACTACGATAAATCTATTGATTATACTAGCATTAGAAATATATGGTTTAGGTTAAAAAATAAAACAAAACTTACCAGAAATCGACAGTATGAATTTTTGGCATATGCAGTAGATTATGATTTACTTATAATGTCCGTAATAAGTCATTTTCATGATAAATATAAAGATCCAGTGCAAACAGCTAGCTTAGACCACGCTATGTGGTTTCATAGAAAATTTGATGTTAACGATTGGCTAATGTATTCAATGAAAAGTCCAAATATTTCGGGTTCTAGATGCCTTGGGAAAGGATATATTTATGATAGAGAGGGTTTATTAGTGGCAACAGTAGTGCAAGAAGGCCTGGCTAGAATTTTAAAAAGAAAATAGAATAAAGATTTTGTATTATAATATTCAAGGATTTAACAATAAAAAATTTGATAAAAGCAATTTTTTCAAGTCCACATACTGTGGTCTATTAAAGCTAAAAATTCTATAAAAAAAAATAATTAAAAATGGCGTAATTGTTAGAAAATTTTGTAAATTCGCACCTCTTAAACAATTTCAAAATCCTAAAATATGGCTAAAGAAAATTTCGATCGGTCAAAACCACACTTAAATATTGGTACAATTGGCCACGTAGATCACGGTAAAACCACCTTAACAGCTGCTATTACGAAGGTTCTAGCAGATGCGGGATTATCTGAAGCACAAAGCTTTGACCAAATAGATAATGCTCCTGAAGAAAAAGAACGTGGAATAACAATTAACACATCACATGTCGAATATCAGACACAGAATAGACATTATGCACATGTCGATTGTCCTGGACACGCAGATTATGTTAAAAACATGGTTACTGGTGCTGCCCAAATGGATGGTGCAATTTTGGTAGTGGCAGCTACCGATGGACCTATGCCACAAACAAGAGAACATATTTTACTTGGAAGACAAGTTGGAGTTCCTAGAATAGTAGTTTTTTTAAATAAAGCTGACATGGTTGACGATGAAGAATTACTTGAATTAGTAGAAATGGAAGTAAGAGAGCTTCTTTCATTTTATGAATATGACGGTGATAATACTCCTGTTATTCTTGGTTCAGCTCTAGGCGCACTCAATGGGGAACAAAAATGGGTAGAAACTGTTACCAAATTAATGGGTGAAGTCGATAATTGGATTGAGCTTCCAAAAAGAGACATTGATAAGGATTTCCTAATGCCTGTCGAAGATGTTTTCTCCATTACTGGTCGAGGAACAGTTGCAACTGGCAGGATTGAAACAGGGGTTGCTAATACCGGCGATGAAATAGATATTATTGGAATGGGAGCAGAGAAATTAAAATCTACAATAACTGGTGTTGAAATGTTTAGAAAAATACTAGACCGAGGTGAAGCTGGCGATAATACAGGAATTCTTTTAAGAGGTATTGAGAAAACTGATATCAAAAGGGGTATGGTTCTTTGCAAGCCAGGTTCTGTTAAGCCTCATTCCAAATTTAAAGCTGAAGTATATATATTAAAGAAAGAGGAAGGCGGAAGACATACTCCTTTCCACAATAATTATAGACCTCAGTTTTATGTAAGAACGACGGATGTTACCGGAAATATCAATCTTCCAAGTGGAGTTGAAATGGTAATGCCTGGAGATAATGTATCAATCTCAGTAGATCTTATATCACCGATTGCTCTTAATGTAGGACTTAGATTTGCTATTAGAGAAGGAGGAAGAACAGTAGGTGCTGGACAAGTTACAGAACTACTTGACTAGTACTTGAATGTTTAATTTTTGATTGTGTTTACTTTTTTAAACACTTTAATTTAAAATTTAAACGGGTTTAGCTCAGTTGGTAGAGCACTAGTCTCCAAAACTAGGTGTCGGGAGTTCGAGTCTCTCAACCCGTGCATTAAAAATGACAACGATTATTAATTATATAAAGAATTCTTACGAAGAACTTAAAAATAATGTCTCCTGGACTCCAAGAGCTGAATTACAGAATCTTGTGTTGATTGTATTAGTCTTTTCTCTTATATTTTCTTTAGCAATTTGGGGTGCTGATACAGTTTTGTCAAGAATTGTAAAAATATATCTTAACATTATTAATGGATAATTAAATGGCAGAAGTCGAAAATAAAAAATGGTACGTAGTTAGGGCTGTAAGTGGTCAAGAATCTAAAATTAAGGACTATATATCTTCTGAAATCAGTAGATTAGGTTACGACAACCACCTCGAAGATATACTTGTCCCAACAGAAAAAGTAATTCAATTTAGAAATGGTAAAAAAATTAACAAAGAAAAAGTTTATTATCCTGGATATATAATGATTAAAGCTGATCTTTCTGGAGAAGTTCCCCATGTTATCAAATCGGTAACAAATGTTATCGGATTTTTAGGTGAAACTAAAGGTGGAGATCCAATTCCTCTTCGTCCTTCTGAAGTTAATAGATTACTTGGTAAAGTTGATGAATTAGAGTTATCTAAAGAGCATATTTCAATTCCATATATAGTAGGAGAAAACATAAAGGTTGTTGACGGCCCATTCAATGGTTTTACAGGATCAATTGAAAATGTTAATGAAGAAAAAAGAAAGTTGCAAGTCATGGTAAAAATATTTGGAAGAAAAACTCCTCTAGAATTAAGTTACATGCAAGTAGAGAAAATATAATTTGATGGCTAAGGAAGTTAATAAGATTTTAAAATTACAAATTAGAGGTGGAGCTGCAAATCCGTCCCCTCCAGTAGGTCCTGCACTAGGAGCTGCCGGTGTAAATATCATGGAATTTTGCAAACAATTTAATGCTAGGACACAAGATAAACAAGGTAAAGTCCTTCCTGTTGAAATTTCAGTTTATGTAGATAAATCATTTGACTTTATAATCAAAACATCACCAGCAGCTGTTCAACTTTTAGAAGCTGCAAAGGTGAAAAAAGGTTCGTCTGAGCCAAACAGAGAAAAAGTTGCATCGGTTTCATGGGAGCAAATAAAAAAAATAGCTGAAGATAAAATAGTTGATTTAAATGCGTTCAAAATTGAATCAGCAATGAAAATGATTGCTGGAACGGCCAGATCAATGGGCTTAACTGTTACAGGTAAATTTCCAAATAAAAATTAAAATATGCTAAAGGTTTCTAGAAAAAGAAAAACGATTGTATCTAAATTAGACTCTTCTAAAAAGTATACCTTACTGGAAGCATCCTCTTTAGTAAAAGAAATCTCTACAGTTAAATTTGATGCATCTGTTGACCTATCAATAAGGCTAGGCGTTGATCCAAAAAAGTCTAACGAAATGGTTAGAGGAATTGTTACCCTTCCTAATGGAACAGGAAAAAATTTAAAGGTTTTAGCGTTAGTTACACCTGATAAAGAAACTGAAGCTAAAGAAGCTGGTGCTGATTACATAGGACTCGATGAATTCATAACAAAAATCAAAGGCGGTTGGACCGATGTAGATGTTATTGTTACGCTACCAAGTGTTATGGCGAAACTTGGTCCACTGGGCAAAATTTTAGGGCCTAGAGGCCTAATGCCAAACCCTAAAACAGGTACCGTAACTATGGACATCAAAAAGGCGGTCTCTGATGTAAAAGGAGGAAAGATAGATTTTAAAGTTGAGAAAGCTGGAATAATACATGCTGCCATAGGCAAGGTATCTTTTGATTCAAAAAAAATATTTGAAAATGCTGAGGAACTTATTAAAGCAGTAATAAAGTTAAAACCCTCCTCTTCAAAGGGTACATATATTAAAAGTATTTATATGTCATCTACTATGAGTCCCTCCATATCAATTGAATACAAAATTTAATTTTAATTATGACCAAAGAAGAAAAGCTAATCGAAATAAAAACTTTGAGTAAAGACTTATCAGAATCACCTAATTTCTATTTGGCAGATATAGCTGGTTTAGATTCTAAATCTACTCTTGACCTCAGGAGAGCATGTTTTAAATCTAATATTCGGCTTTCAGTTGTTAAAAACACTTTACTTAAAAAAGCTATGGAAGATAGTGGAAAGGAGTTTGGAGATTTAAAAACTACTCTTAAAGGTAATACTTCAGTTATGTTTTCAGAGAAAGGAAATATACCTGCTAAATTAATTAAGGATTTCAGAAAGAAGTTTGATAAGCCTGTCTTAAAAGGTGCTTTTGTTGAGGAGTCAATATATATTGGTGACGATAAAATAAATGTTCTAGCTGACCTGAAGTCAAAAGATGAATTAATTGGTGAAATAATGACTCTATTAATGTCCCCAATTAATGATGTATTATTATCATTAAAATCAGGTAGTAATAAAATTAGTGGTATAATTAAAAAATTATCAGAGAAACAATAAATAAATAAATAAACAAATAATAATTAATAAATAGAAAGTCATGGCAGATTTAAAGGATTTCGCAGATAAATTGGTTGGTTTAACCGTAAAAGAAGTGAACGAACTTGCAAATATACTAAAAGAAGAGCATGGTATTGAACCAGCAGCAGCAGCAGCAGTAGCTGTTCCAGCAGCAGGGTCAGTAGATGGGGACTCTTCAGCTGAGGAAAAAACTGAATTCAATGTGGTTTTGAAAGCAGCTGGAGGTTCAAAATTAGCAGTAGTTAAATTAGTTAAAGAATTGACAGGGTTGGGGCTAAAAGAGGCTAAGGATTTAGTTGACAATGCTCCCTCCCCAATAAAAGAGGGTGTTTCGAAGGATGAGGCTGAAGGGATGAAAAAATCTCTTGAGGAGTCCGGGGCTGAAGTAGAATTGTCATAATTTTTTATTGAAGCACAAATTTTAATCTTTTCAATTTTAACTATTATCCATAATGCATAAAAATAATAATAACAGATTCAGTTTTGCGTCTTCAAAACTCACAGCTGAATATCCAGATTTTCTTGACATCCAGATAAAATCTTTTCAAGATTTTTTTCAACTTGAGACAAAATCCGCAGAAAGGGCTGAAGAAGGTCTTTTTAACACTTTTAAAGAAAACTTCCCGATAACTGATACAAGAAATCAATTTGTCTTGGAGTTTTTAGACTATTTCGTTGATCCTCCCAGATATTCTATCCAAGAATGTATTGAAAGAGGACTTACTTACTCAGTACCATTAAAGGCTAGATTAAAATTATTTTGTACAGACCCTGAGCATGAGGATTTTGAGACTATAGTTCAGGATGTTTTTTTGGGGACTATACCTTATATGACTCCCAGTGGAACATTTATAATTAATGGGGCTGAAAGAATTGTTGTCTCTCAACTTCACAGATCTCCAGGAGTATTTTTTGGACAGTCATTCCATGCCAACGGAACTAAATTATATTCTGCGAGAGTAATTCCTTTTAAAGGTTCATGGATTGAGTTTGCCACTGATATCAACAATGTTATGTATGCTTATATTGACAGAAAGAAAAAACTACCGGTTACAACTCTTTTTAGAGCAATAGGATACGAAAGTGATAAAGATATCTTAGAAATTTTTGACTTGGCTGAAGAGTTTAAAGTTACTAAAACAGGCATTAAGAAAGTGATTGGAAGAAAACTCGCAGCCAGAGTATTGAATACATGGCATGAAGATTTTGTTGACGAGGACACCGGTGAAGTAGTTTCTATTGAACGAAATGAAATCGTGATTGATAGAGATACTATTATAGAAAAAAATCATGTTAATGAAATAGTTGAGACAGGAGTCAAAACTATATTATTACACAAGGTTGACGCACATATGTCTGATTACGCAATTATTCATAACACATTACAAAAAGATCCTACCAACACTGAAAAAGAGGCTGTAGAGCACATTTATAGACAATTGAGAAATGCTGAACCTCCAGATGAAGAAACTGCAAGAGGCATAATTGATAAGCTGTTTTTTTCTGACCAAAGATACAACTTGGGAGAGGTGGGTAGATATAGAATGAATAAGAAACTCGGTAATGACATTGAATTGGATAAACAAGTACTTACAAAGCAGGATATAATTACTATTATTAAATATTTAATTGAGCTTGTCAATTCCAAAGCTGAGATTGATGATATTGATCATTTGTCAAATCGACGAGTCAGGACAGTTGGCGAACAATTATCTACTCAGTTTGGAGTAGGACTTGCTCGAATGGCAAGAACCATAAGAGAAAGGATGAATGTGAGGGATAATGAAGTTTTTACTCCAATTGATTTGATTAATGCTAAAACTCTGTCTTCTGTCATCAATACTTTTTTTGGAACAAACCAACTTTCTCAATTTATGGACCAAACTAACCCACTTGCTGAAATTACACATAAAAGAAGATTATCAGCTCTGGGTCCTGGAGGCTTGTCAAGGGAAAGAGCTGGGTTTGAAGTCAGGGATGTTCATTACACTCATTATGGGCGTCTTTGTCCAATTGAAACTCCTGAGGGACCAAACATTGGACTTATTTCGTCTCTAGGTGTATTTGCAAAAGTAAACTCGCTAGGTTTTATAGAAACCCCATATCGAAAAGTTAATAATGGGGTAATTGATTTGAAAAATCATGTCTATTTAAGTGCTGAGGAGGAAGAAAATAAATTGATCGCCCAAGCTAATATTCCTTTCTCTGAAAAGGGCAAAATAACTGCAGAAAAAATTATTGTTAGACAAGAGGCTGATTATCCTGTAGTTGATCCCAAAAATGTAGATTATACAGATGTTGCGCCTAACCAAATTGCATCAATTTCCGCGTCTTTGATTCCTTTTCTAGAACATGATGATGCTAACCGTGCTTTGATGGGGTCAAATATGATGAGGCAGGCTGTACCTCTTCTTAAGCCAGAGGCCCCAATAGTTGGCACAGGGCTAGAGAGACAAGTTGCCTCTGATTCAAGGGTTCTGGTAAATTCAGAAGGGAATGGAATTGTTGAATACGTTGATTCTGAAAAAATAATTATAAACTATAGTTTTTCAGAAGAAGAAAAAATGGTTCGTTTTGATGAGGATGTTAAGGAATATGATTTAATAAAATTTAGAAAAACTAACCAAGGAACATGTATAAATCTAAAGCCAATCGTTCAAAAGGGCGATAAGGTCCTAAAAGGTCAAGTTCTATGTCAAGGTTATGCTACTCAAAATGGTGAACTTGCTCTTGGTCGAAATATGAAGGTGGCTTTTATGCCATGGAAAGGCTATAATTTCGAAGATGCTATAGTCATATCCGAAAAAGTTGTAAGAGATGATATTTTCACCTCAATCCATATAGATGAATATTCGCTTGATGTAAGGGATACCAAGCTAGGTTCTGAAGAATTGACCAATGATATTCCAAATGTTAGTGAAGAAGCAACAAAAGATCTTGACGAATATGGGATGATTAGAGTAGGAGCAGAAGTCAATCCTGGAGACATTTTAATTGGTAAAATTACTCCCAAAGGAGAATCAGATCCTACACCTGAAGAGAAACTCCTAAGGGCAATTTTTGGTGATAAAGCAGGAGACGTCAAAGATGCATCTTTAAAAGCACCTCCATCACTAAGAGGAATAGTAATAGACAAAAAACTTTTTACAAGATCTATCAAAGACAAGCGAAAAAGAAATCAAGATAAGATTGAGCTAGAAGAACTTGAAAAAAGATATGAAAAAAAATTTAGAGATCTTCATGCTCTAATGGTTGAAAAACTATTCGTAATTGTCAATGGAAAAACTTCACAAGGTGTTCAAAATGATTTAGGTGAAGAAGTTTTACCAAAAGGGAAAAAGTATACGCTTAAACTTTTGAACAAAGTTGATGATTTTACTCATTTAACTAAAGGCATGTGGACAACATCATCTGAGACAAATAGACTAGTGGCTGATCTTATTCATAACTACAAGATTAAAGAAAACGATTTACAAGGTTCTCTAAGAAGAGAGAAGTTTACTATTAGTGTTGGAGATGAGCTGCCAGCAGGTGTTAAAAAATTAGCGAAGGTTTACATAGCTAAAAAAAGAAAATTAAAAGTTGGAGATAAAATGGCTGGACGTCATGGAAATAAAGGAATCGTAGCTAGAATTGTAAGACAAGAAGATATGCCGTTTTTAGAGGACGGTACACCTGTTGATATTGTATTAAATCCTCTTGGTGTTCCATCAAGAATGAATATTGGTCAAATATATGAAACTGTTCTTGGCTGGGCAGGTCAAAAACTTGGAGAAAAATTTGCCACACCAATATTTGACGGAGCAAACTCTGGGGAAATTAATGACATTATAGAACGCGCTGGTATTCCAAAATATGGTCACACTTATCTTTATGACGGAGGAACTGGAGAAAGATTCGATCAACCAGCCACTGTAGGTGTAATTTATATGCTAAAATTAGGACATATGGTTGATGATAAAATGCACTCTAGGTCAATTGGTCCTTATTCATTAATAACTCAACAACCTCTTGGAGGGAAGGCTCAGTTTGGAGGCCAAAGATTTGGTGAAATGGAGGTTTGGGCTCTTGAAGCTTATGGTGCCTCAAGTACTTTACAAGAGATTCTTACCGTAAAATCGGATGACGTATTAGGAAGAGCCAAAACTTATGAGTCAATTGTAAAGGGAGAAACTTTACCTGATCCAGGTTTACCGGAATCATTTAACGTTCTTATGCACGAATTAAAAGGTTTAGGGCTAGATATTAGACTAGAAGAATAGAAATAATTTTATATAAAGTTCATGAAAAGAGATAATGAAAATTTAACACAAAAAAAATTCGATAAGATTTCAATAGGATTATCTTCTCCTGAGGTGATTTTAAATCACTCTCGAGGTGAGGTTCTAAAACCTGAAACAATTAATTATCGCACGCATAAACCTGAAAGAGATGGTTTATTTTGTGAAAGAATATTTGGTCCGGTAAAGGATTTTGAATGTGCGTGTGGTAAATACAAAAGAATTCGTTACAAGGGAATTATTTGCGATAGATGTGGTGTTGAAGTAACTGAAAAAAAAGTAAGAAGAGATAGAGTTGGTCACATTAATTTAGTTGTTCCGGTCGCACACATATGGTATTTTAGGTCATTACCTAATAAAATAGGGTACCTCCTAGGTCTTGCATCCAAAAAGCTTGATATGATTATTTACTATGAAAGATATGTGGTAATTGAACCAGGAGAAGCTGTTAATGATGACGGAGAAAAACTTCAAAAAATGGATTTTTTAACTGAAGAAGAATATTTAAACGTTAGAGAAAGACTACCTGAAGAGAATCAGTATCTAGATGACAGTGATCCTAAAAAGTTTATTGCTAAAATGGGAGCAGAATGTTTAATTGAACTCCTTTCTAGAATTGATTTAGAAAGTCTCTCGTATGAATTGAGACATAAAGCTAACAATGAAACATCTAAGCAAAGGAAGACAGAAGCTTTAAAAAGGTTACAGGTTGTTGAAGCATTCAAGGATGCGGATAGTAGAAAGGAAAACAAACCCGAATGGATGATAATGAAAGTTATACCCGTTATTCCTCCAGAATTGAGACCTCTAGTTCCTCTTGATGGTGGAAGATTTGCAACCTCAGACCTAAATGACTTATACAGAAGGGTAATTATAAGAAATAATAGACTAAAAAGACTCGTCGAGATTAAAGCACCTGAAGTTATATTACGGAATGAAAAAAGAATGCTGCAGGAATCAGTCGACTCTTTGTTTGATAACACAAGAAAATCATCCGCGGTTAAAACAGATTCTAACAGACCTTTAAAGTCTTTGTCAGACTCACTAAAAGGTAAACAAGGAAGGTTCAGACAAAATTTATTAGGAAAAAGGGTAGATTATTCAGCCCGCTCAGTAATTGTTGTTGGTCCAGAGTTAAAATTATATGAATGTGGTTTGCCCAAAGATATGGCCGCTGAACTATACAAGCCGTTTATAACAAGAAAACTTATTGAAAGAGGTATTGTTAAAACAGTTAAATCAGCAAAAAAAATTATAGATCGAAAAGAGCCTGTGGTTTGGGATATTTTAGAAAATGTATTAAAAGGCCATCCTGTTTTGTTAAATAGGGCACCTACACTCCATAGACTTGGTATTCAAGCTTTCCAACCTAAATTAATTGAAGGCAAAGCTATACAACTACACCCTCTAGTGTGTACTGCTTTTAACGCAGATTTTGATGGTGATCAAATGGCAGTCCACCTTCCTTTGGGTCCAGAAGCTATTCTAGAATCACAGCTATTAATGCTTGCCTCCCATAATATTCTAAATCCTGCTAATGGTTCTCCAGTTACTGTGCCTTCTCAAGATATGGTTCTAGGTCTATATTACATGACTAAGGCACGAAAATCCACAGAAGAATATCCGGTGCTTGGAGAAGGTCTTACTTTTTACTCTGTTGATGAAGTTCATATAGCTTATAATGAAAAGAAAGTTGACTTAAATGCTATTATCAATATTAAAGTTGAAAATTTATCTAATGGTAGTGAAAATAAAGGGTCAATAATTGAAACTACTGTAGGTAGAGTTCTTTTTAATGAAGTAGTTCCAAAAAATGCTGGTTTTTTCAACGAAGTTTTAACTAAGAAAAATTTGAGAGATATTATTGGAAAAATATTAAAAGAAACTAGTGTTCCAGAGACTTCAGAGTTTTTAGATAAAATCAAAAATATGGGTTACGGTTTTGCATTTAAAGGTGGACTTTCTTTCAGTTTAGGCGACATCATCATCCCTTCTGAAAAAACTACCTTAATCAGTCAAGCAAATGGTAAAGTTGATAATATACTAGGAAACTATAACATGGGTTTAATTACTAATAATGAGAGATATAACCAGATTATAGATGTATGGACCTCAACAAATTCCCACTTAACAAGTCTTGCAATGAAAAAAATAAGTGAGGATCAGCAGGGATTTAACTCGGTATATATGATGCTGGACTCCGGAGCTAGGGGTTCTAAAGAACAAATTAGACAATTAACCGGTATGAGAGGTCTTATGGCAAAACCCAAAAAATCAACTGCAGGTGGAGGAGAAATTATAGAAAATCCAATACTTTCAAACTTTAAGGAAGGCCTTTCAATTTTAGAATATTTTATTTCAACACATGGGGCTAGAAAAGGATTGGCAGATACGGCTTTAAAAACTGCAGACGCTGGTTATTTGACTAGACGTCTTGTTGATGTTTCTCAGGATGTTATAATCACAGAGGTTGACTGTGGAACTTTACGAGGAATCGAGATTAAGCCTTTAAAGAAAAACGAGGAAATTGTTGAAACACTATCCGATCGGATTCGAGGAAGAGTTGCTCTGGAAGATATCATTAATCCTATAGATGGAGAAATATTAGTTCATGCAACAGAAGAAATAAATGATTCAGTTTCTGAATTTATTGATACTTTACCAATAGAATCCATAGAGGTCAGGTCACCCTTAACTTGTGAAGCCAAGAAAGGTATTTGTTCCTCTTGTTATGGTCGTAATTTAGCAACTGGAAAAATGGTTCAAAAAGGTGAGGCTGTCGGTGTAGTTGCTGCCCAGTCTATCGGAGAACCTGGAACACAATTAACGCTTAGAACCTTTCATGTAGGGGGTGTTGCTGGAAATATATCAGAGGAAAGCCAATTGTTTTCTAAACATGATGGAATTGCTAAGATAGATGATCTAAAAATTGTAAAATCGCTTGATAATGAAGGGAAAGCATCAAATATTGTGATTTCCAGAACTACTGAGATTCACATTATTGATCAAGATTCTAAAAATATATTAAGTTCTAATATAATTCCTTATGGCTCAACTTTAAATATAAAAAATGGCGCTAAGGTTAAAAAAGATGATTTAATATGTTCTTGGGATCCATTCAACGGAGTGATAGTGTCCGAATTTTCAGGTAAAATATCTTATGAAAATATTGAAGCTGGTACAACTTACCAGGTTGAAATAGATGAACAAACGGGATTTCAAGAAAAAGTAATTTCAGAATCTAGAAATAAAAAACTTATACCAACTATTTTAATCCTGAATAGTAAAGGTGAGACCCTGAGATCTTATAATTTACCTGTAGGTGCTCACTTGATAGTAGATGACAATGAAAAGATTAAAGAGGGTAAAATATTAGTTAAAATACCAAGAAAATCTGCCAAGTCAGGTGACATTACTGGTGGTCTTCCTAGGGTTACCGAACTCTTTGAAGCAAGAAATCCATCAAACCCTGCGGTTGTCTCTGAAATTGATGGTGTCGTTTCATTTGGAAAAATTAAAAGAGGTAATAGGGAAATAATAGTAAAGTCTAAGTTTGATGATGTTAAAAAATACTTAGTTAAACTATCAAATCAGATTTTAGTACAAGAAAATGATTTTGTAAAAGCTGGTATGCCTCTATCAGATGGTTCAATAACTCCTGTTGATATACTTAAGATAAAAGGACCGTCAGCAGTGCAACAGTATTTAGTTAATGAAGTGCAAGAGGTTTATAGATTACAAGGTGTAAAAATTAATGATAAACATTTTGAAGTTATTGTTAGGCAAATGATGAGAAAAGTTAAAATTAATGATCCTGGAGACACTTTATTTTTGGAAGATCAGTTAATTCACAAAGACGACTTTATTAATGAAAATGATTCTTTATTTGGTAAAAAAATAGTTGAAGAGGCTGGAGATTCTGTAAATCTTAAATTGGGGCAAATGATATCATCACGTAATTTGAGAGATGAGAATTCACTTTTGAAGAGAGAGGGCAAAAATATCGTAACTGCAAGAGACGCTAAGCCGGCAACAGCTACGCCTGAACTCCAAGGAATTACAAGAGCATCGTTGCAAACTAAATCCTTTATTTCAGCAGCCTCATTCCAAGAAACAACAAAAGTTTTAAATGAAGCTGCTGTAAATGGAAAAGAAGATAATTTGGGGGGATTAAAGGAAAATGTAATAGTTGGACATAAAATCCCTGCTGGAACAGGTTTGCGGGAGTATAATGACGTTATAGTTGGATCTAAAGACGAGTATACGAGTCTGCTTGTAAATAAGCAAGAGGAAGAAGAACAGGAAAAATTTAAAATATAAATTTATGACCAAGGAGTCAAACAAAAAAAAAATAGATCTAGAATTAGATAACATTACTATTGACGGGGTGTATAGCAATCTCGTGGTTATTAATCACTCATCATCAGAATTTATTTTAGACTTCGTTATAATAACCCCTGGTGCCCCGAAGGCTAAGGTTAAGTCTAGAGTCATTTTAACTCCTGAGCACGCTAAAAGGTTAAATTATGCATTAAATGAAAATATATCAAGGTTTGAGCAAACATCAGGTGAAATTGAAATTAAAGAAAATAAAAATATTCCAATAAACTTTGGTCCTAAAGGAGAGGCTTAAATTTTTTTAAGTGAATTAATATTTTTATGAGGATTATCTGATTTAAATATAAAGTTTCCAGCTACAAGTACGTCAGCGCCGAACTCAATAAGCTTTTTTGCATTTGTTATGTTGACCCCTCCATCAACTTGAATTTTACATTTAGATTTTCTTTCTAGAATTAATTTCTTTAGTTTTTTAACTTTATTGTATGAGTTTTCAATAAAATTCTGACCACTAAACCCTGGGTTTACACTCATTACGCAAACTAAGTCAATATCATTTATAATCTCATTTAAATGATTGACATCTGTGTGTGGGTTGATTGCTACGCCTGCCATAACCCCCTTTGATTTAATTTCTTGAATTGTTCGGTGAAGGTGTCTACTAGCTTCCAAATGGATAGTTAATACTTTGGTGTTATATTTTAAAAAATTTTCGATATACCTTTCCGGTTTTGATATCATTAAGTGAATATCCAGCGGTTTATTTGAAATAGCGTTAATGCTATCAATTACTGGCATACCAAAGGAAATATTTGGTACATAGTGACCATCCATAACGTCTATATGTAACCAATCCGCTTCACTACTGTTGAGCATTGAGATGTCAGTTGCTAAATTTCCAAAGTCGGCAGATAAAATTGATGGTGCGACAATATTTGACATACCTAAATACGGAATTAACCCAAATAAGTTTTAAGTATTTTACTTCTAGATGTATGTTTAAGTCTTCTTATTGCTTTTTCTTTTATTTGTCTTACTCTCTCTCTTGTAAGATCAAAAGTTTCTCCTATTTCTTCTAGGGTCATTGCATGTTGTTCTCCTAGACCAAAATAAAGTCTAACAACGTCAGCTTCTCTAGGTGTAAGCGTTTCCAGGGCTCGCTCAATTTCAGTTTTAAGCGATTCATGCAACAAAGATCTATCCGGATTTGGGGATTCACCACTATTAAGAACATCATAAAGATTTGAATCCTCACCTTCAACTAAGGGAGCATCCATAGAAACATGTCTTCCGGAATTTTTAAGAGATTCTTTAACATCATTAACAGTCATATCTAATTCTTTCGCAATTTCTTCAGCAGAGGGTTCTCTTTCGTGAGCTTGCTCAAGGAAAGCAAAAGTTTTATTGATTTTATTTATAGATCCTATTTTATTTAATGGCAGTCTAACAATTCTCGATTGTTCAGCAAGTGCTTGTAATATGGATTGTCTAATCCACCAGACGGCATAGGAAATGAATTTAAAACCTCTTGTTTCATCAAATCTTTTTGCTGCTTTAATTAGTCCTAAGTTACCTTCGTTTATAAGATCAGGTAAAGTTAAACCTTGGTTTTGGTACTGTTTAGCAAC
Organism: uncultured Bacteroidota bacterium; assembly: GCA_902628605.1. The sequence continues at coordinate 7,095 of CACONV010000010.1, read as the reverse complement.
AGAAACAACAAATCTTAGATTAGCTTTTGTCAACACTTCAAGCGCAATCTGGTCTCCTTTTTTAATTCTTTGAGCCAACTCAACTTCTTGTTCGGCTGTAATCAAATCAACTTTTCCTATCTCTTGAAGATACTTATCTAGTGAAGCAGTTTCTCTATTAGTTACCTGTTTTGTTATTTTTAATTGTCTCATAAAAAAGGGGTTATATTAGTATTACGAAAAAAAAACTTGTTTGTTACAAATTTGAAATTTATTTTATTCTTAATTCTTTCTGTCTGGTCTCGGAAGAAGTACTTTTCTAGAAACTTTGGGTTTTCTCGTTTTTGGATCAATTCCAAAATATTTAACTTGAAATTCATCACCCAAGTTAATTTCATCGGTTACATTATCAATTCTATCCCAAGATATTTCAGATATATGTAATAATACTTCATTACCTGGCACAAATTCAACTACTGCTCCAAAATCAAGTATTTTAATTACTTTAACATCATATATTTCCCCTTGTTTAGGTTTGAAAGTAATGTTATCTATTTTTTTTATGGCTGAATCTATTTTGTCTTGATTAACACCTAAAATTTCAATAACTCCCTCGTCACCATCTTCTTCAATAACAATTGTTGTTTCTGTATCTTTTTGCATTTCTTGGATTGTCTTACCACCAGGACCAATTACTGCTCCAATAAACTCATTTGGAATTCTCAATGTAACCATTTTAGGAGCATGAGACTTTACAGAACTATTATACTGACTGATTGTTTTTGACATATTTTTTAAAATATGTAGACGCCCGTCTTTAGCTTGGTTGAGAGCTTTTGTTAATATTTCATATGACAGACCTTTTATCTTTATATCCATTTGACAGGCAGTAATTCCTTCTGTAGTACCTGTAACTTTAAAATCCATATCTCCAAGATGGTCCTCATCACCTAAAATATCACTAAGAACAGCGTGTCTTTTTCCATCAGAAATTAGCCCCATTGCAATTCCTGATACAGCTCTTTTTATTTTAACACCAGCATCCATTAAAGCCATCGTACCGGAACAGACTGTAGCCATAGATGATGACCCATTCGATTCCAAAATTTCACTTACTACTCTTACGGTGTAAGGGCAATCATCGGGTATCATGTTTTTTAGTGCTCTTTGGGCTAAATTTCCGTGGCCTACTTCTCTTCTAGAAGTTCCTCTCAGAGGTCTAGCTTCTCCTGTTGAAAAGGGCGGAAAATTATAGTGAAGATAAAATCTTTCTTCTCCTTCATAAGATGGCATATCGATTTGATTTGCTTCTCTTGAAGTACCAAGAGTGACAGTTGCTAAGGATTGTGTTTCCCCCCTAGAAAAAATAGAAGATCCGTGCGTGGATGGTAGATAGTCTACCTCGCTCCATATTGGTCTAATTTCATCGGTTGATCTTCCATCAAGCCTTAAACCCTCACTTAAAACTAATTCCCTGACTGCTTCCTTTTGAACTTTAGAAAAGTATTTTTTAACTAAATAAAGTCTTTCATCTTCATCTTCGTTGTCTGGGTCTGAATATATTTCAATTATTTCATCTTTTACTTCATTAAACGATTTCGATCTTTCATCTTTTTTAGTTCCTTTTTTAGCTATATCATAGCATTTTTGATAGGCTTTTTTTAAAATTTGTTGATAAAGCTCATCATCATTTTCCTCAAGTTCATACTCTCGTGTTTCTTTTGCTCCAGCTTTTTTAACAAGATTAAATTGGGCCTTGATTTGATTTTTAATTGCATCATGAGCAATTTTGATAGCATCAATCATTTCATTTTCAGAGCATTCCTTCATTTCTCCTTCTACCATCATAACGGAATCTTCAGATGCACCAACTACCATGTCAATGTCAGAATTTGTCAATTGTTCCCTGTTTGGATTTATAATGAATTCTCCGTTTATTCTACCAATTCTTACTTCTGATATTGGACATTCGATGGGAATATCACTCAACTGAATCGCCGCTGAAGCCGCAAGGCCTGCTAAAGCGTCTGGCATAACATCTGGGTCATTTGACATAAGTTGAATCATAACTTGTACCTCATTGTGGTAATCTGATGGGAAAAGAGGTCTCAAGACTCTATCAACTAACCTCATAGTTAAAATTTCCCCGTCACTGGGTCTGGCCTCCCTTTTAAAAAAACCTCCGGGATATCTTCCTGCAGATGCAAATTTTTCTCTGTAATCTACTGTCAAAGGCAAAAAATCAACTTGTGCAGAATTATAATTTGACACCACTGTGCATAGTAGCATGCAATTACCAGTCTTGACCATAACAGAGCCGTGGGCTTGTTTAGCTAGTTTTCCGGTTTCTAAAATAATCTTTCTTCCATCTTTTAAATGGATTTCCTCTGTAAATGTTTTTGGAATCATAGTCTTTCATTTTATACCTTGAGAATGTTGTTTAGTAGAGGTATGTCAATGAAATTTAATCAGTTAAATATTATTTTCTTAATTCAAGTTTTTTAATTATAGAACGATAACGATCTATATTTTTATTTTTTAGGTAATCTAAAAGGCTTTTCCTTTGACCAACCAATTTTACAAGTGATCTTTCAGTGTTAAAATCCTTTGGGTTTTTTTTAAGATGTAGAGAGAGATGATTTATTCTGTAAGTAAAAAGGGCTACCTGTCCTTCTGCAGAACCAGTATCTTTTTTAGATGAACCATTTTCTTTAAAAATTTCTTCTTTTTTTATTTTAGTTAAGTACATTATTGAATCTCTAGGAATGCAAATATAAATTAAAATTTACAAATTTCTTATATCCTGACAGGCTTATTAAGAATTAAATCTAAGTATAAATTAATCTTGTCCTTTAAATTTTTTCTATGGGATATAAAATCTAAAAAACCTTTTTCTAATAAAAACTCGCTTTTTTGAAAACTTTCTGGCAAATCTTTTCCTGTAGTGTCTTTTACAACTCTTGGTCCGGCAAAACCTATAAGGGCACCTGGCTCAGAAATATTAATGTCCCCTAGCATTGCAAAAGATGCAGTAGTTCCTCCAAATGTAGGATCAGTACATAAGGAAATATAAGGGATTTTTGCCTCAGAAAGACGATTTAAGAAACTACTAATTTTTGCCATTTGCATTAATGAAAAGGCCCCTTCCATCATTCTAGCACCTCCAGATTTTGAAATTATTAATAGGGGTATCTTATTTTCTATTGCATAAAGAATAGATTTACTTATTTTTTCCCCTACTACAGAACCCATTGAGCCACCAATAAATCTAAAATCCATGCAGGCTATTACAATCATTTTACCTTTAGATTTTCCAATTGCAGTCCTAACCGCATCGGTCAGACCGGATTTTTTCTTTTCTTCCTTTATCCTTTGACTATACCTCTTGGTATCTGTAAAGTTTAAAAAATCCACCGAAGTAACAGAGTCATTAATTTCTTTGTATCCTGAATCATCAAATAAAATTTTAAAATACTCCTCGCTTCCTATTCTTACATGATATTCATCTTCTGGACTAACAAAAAAATTATCTTCAAGTTCTTGAGTTTCAATAATTTTCCCAGTAGGAGTTTTGTACCAAAGGCCTTTCGGTATGTCTTTCTTTTCCTCTGTTTTTGTTTGTATTCCTTTTTCACTTCTTTTAAACCAACTCATAGTTAAATTATTTTATAGATAGTGTATCAATATTGTTTAATTCTTCAAAAGCTTTTTTTAGTCTATTTTTAAATGAAATTTCACCTTTTCTTAGCCAAACTCTTGGGTCATAATATTTTTTGTTTGGTTGATCAAAACCATCTGGATTTCCAATTTGAGATTTAAGATACTCATATTTTTCATTCATGTAATCTCTAATTGATTCGGTAAAGGCATATTGAAGATCAGTATCAATATTCATTTTAACAACTCCATAGCTTATAGCCTCTGTTATTTGATCTTTACTTGATCCTGAGCCACCATGAAAAACAAAGTTGATGGTTTTTTTTGGAACTCCAAATTTCTTTGAAATAAAGTCCTGAGATTCTTTTAAAATTTTGGGTGTCAATTTAACATTACCTGGACGGTAGACTCCATGAACATTTCCAAATGCAGCAGCTACTGTAAATCTATCGCTTATTTTCACCAAATTTTCATAAGCAAATGCGACTTCTTCGGGTTGTGTGTAAAGTTTAGAAGTCTCAATGTCAGAATTATCTACTCCATCTTCTTCACCTCCTGTAACACCTAATTCGATTTCCAGACACATGTCAATTTTTTTTAACCGACGTAGGTACTTTTTGCAAGTATTGATATTATCAATCAGGGGTTCGCTTGAAAGATCAATCATATGCGAACTAAATAATGGTTTACCATTTTTAGAAAAATATGACTCACTTTCATTAATTAGACCATCTATCCATGGTAAGAGACTTCTTTCACAGTGATCAGTGTGTAAGATAACTGTAGCGGAGTAATTTTTTGCTAACTCATGAACATGTCTAGCCCCGGCTATAGCGCCTTTTATGGATGCAAGTTGATTATTATTGTTTAAGCCCTTTCCGGCATTAAAGTGAGATCCTCCATTCGAGAACTGAATTATTACAGGGCTGTTTAATTCCGAAGCAGTTTCCAAAACAGTATTAATTGTGTTGTTTCCTATAACATTTACTGCTGGTAAGGCATATTTGTTTAACTTGGCATGGTTGAAAATATCCTGAACTTCTTTTCCAGTCAATACACCTTTTGGGAAGATAGTTGACATTGTCTTTGTGTTTTGGTGGGTAAATTTAATTAAATTGAACTAAAATGGAAAGTTAATTCCTACATTAAAAACAGCTTTTTTAAGATTCAACTGTGAAAACCATCTATCTGTTTTATTGAGAGATGGATCATAAGTTTTAAATCCAGTATCTAACCTAAATATAAAATAATCAAAGTCATACCTTAATCCAAAGCCAGATCCAATAGCTAATTCATTTAAATCTCTGAGACTGTTAAAAACTTGTGTTTTATCAGACACATTATTTTTGAAATTCCAAATATTACCTGCGTCAATAAAAAAGGCACCGTTTAGTCTTTTAATAATTGGGTATCTGTATTCAAAATTAAATGCGATTTTAAAGTTTGCTTCATTAAATTCATTAAACCTATTGCTTGAACCAGGACCAAGTTTATAAGCTTGCCAGGCTCTGTTATCGTTGGAACCTCCAGCATAATAAGATCTTGTAAATGGAATAAAATTAGAATTTCCAAATGGGATTGCAATACCTATAAATGTTCTTAATGCAAAAACCCTTTTAAATCCAACTGACCAATGTTTAATATAATCAACTTCGCTTTTAAAATATTGTGATGGTGCGAGATTAAAAATTTCACGATAACCGTTTTCATTTAGTTGAACACCTCCAAGTTTCATTCCAAGGCTTAGTAAATTTCCAACTAACTCAGATTTAAATTTAAATTGAGAGAAATTTTCATCTAAAATATTTTCTTGATTATTTTTTGAAAATGAAAGAGACGAGCCAACGATAAAATTATTTGCAGTTAATCTATTTTTCCTTTCGTTAATGTTTAAAATATTCGAGTAAATCTCATCTTCTGGACCAACATTAGTATTTAAACTTAGTATATCATTTATAAAATTATCAGTACCTGACGGAATTAATAGATTATCCTCAGAATTAAAGTAAGTAGAATCTAAACCAAAAATTGTTTTCGAAATATTATTTAAACGTTCATATGAATTTCTATACACATTAAAATAATTGTTTGTAGCTCTATTATCAACATATTCTATGTCAACTAACTTAAAATTTATTGACCTAGTTTTGTCAGGCTTCCAGTAATATTCAAAATTGCCAGTAAATGTTTGCCTGTCTAACCCAATATTCTCTTGAACAGATACTCCTAATGACATTCTAGTCTTAGTGTAAAATTTATCAAAATAAATTCTTTTTAAAAACCTTGGTGCAATAGGTCTTGGAACTCTTAGTCCAAGATCTAAACCAACTTCGAACAAATTAAAAAAAGATGACTTTTCCTCTGCTACATCTCTGGAGGATCCAACTGCACCTTTCACACCAAATTCTAAAATTTCTGCACCTCTGAAAATATTTCTGCTTATTATAGATGAGCCTACAGATACTCCAATGTCTTGTATATTAGAATGCGACAAATCAAAGTCAAACCCTAGTGAGAACTTTTCTTTTGGGACTAAATAAATTTCAGCATCTAATTTTGTTGAATCAATGTTATTTTCCTTATATACTATTGAAGGGTATTTGAATATTTGAAGTTCATTAAAAAAATTATAGGTTTTTTTTCTATCATTTAGTCTGTAGGGATTATTTTTTTTAATAGCTATTCCATTGCTTATAACTGTAGGGTTGTACTTAAGTTTTCCTACAGAAAAAACTTTTATACCGTCAATATTAATTGAATCTGTGAAAATTCCAAAGTTTTGTTCTGGGTTGTCAACAAACACAGAAAGCGATTTGATTATCTTAATAACATAAGGAACATCTAAGAGGGATTCTTGATTTCTAATCTTGGAATTTTTTATTTCTAATAAAATTGGAATTTTTTTATCGATTCCACTACTGTCCTTAAATGCCTTAAAACGAATGCTTCTTTGCTGAAAATTATAGATTCCATTATTGCTAAATAAGTCGATTAATCTTTCTCTTTCAAGATTAAGTTTTTCTACTTCAAAGGATTCACCTTTGATTAAAAGGCTCTTACTTTTGTTGGCTTTGTATATTGAATCTATATCTTTAGAGAATATTATATTTGAAACACTATCAATTATAAATCTCTCTGCTGTAGTAATTGAATGTTTGACAATTACTTTTTTGTTTTTTATTTCGGATAAGGTTGATGTTGATTTAGAATTATAATATCCAAGGTTATCATAGTATTGTTTGAAAAGTTTATTAGTCAAGTTGACTTTAATTGAATCATATAAAGACGGGGGTTCACCAATTTCTCGTAACCATCTATTAAATCCAACTTTGTATTTTTTTAACTGATAGACTTGTTTTGCAGAAATTAACTTTTCTAATCTCAATCTTCTTTTCTCACTCTTATTTAGCCATTTTTCAAAATCTTGTTCTGCGTTTGGATTACTAAGATTATAAATCA
>CACONV010000009.1 GCA_902628605.1 uncultured Bacteroidota bacterium | reverse complement strand
TATATCCCTGTAGACTTTAAAGTAGTCGTCCATGTATTTATTATATTCTTCAAAAGATGTTCCTTTCAAGGTACTCTCATAAATTGGGTTTACATTAAAACTTTTCTTTTCACTTAACTTAGTTGTCAAGCCTTTTTCTACCAAATACAACGTGGCACTATACTTTCCGGGTTTAACAATTGGGCCTCTCAAACTATATTGATTATTTAAATCATTTAAAGATCCCTTATACATATGTCTAAGATCCCAAGTTATTCTATGCATACCCTTACTTGCCCTTTCTTCTATATGCCTTATAATATTTCCCTTTTCGTCTTCAATTGAAATTTTAATATATGCAGGGATTTCATTTTTTTCATCATCAAGAGTATTGTACCCTGGAAACGGGACATCCAACATCTTTTTATTTAACAGCTTTTCTCTTTTTTTTCTTTTCTCGGTTTTAGTTTCATAACTATCACTAAGGTGATATGTCATAGTAACACCATATTTTGGATTTTCGGCAATGTAATAATCTGCACCAGTATTACCCAAATTACTTCTCTGTATAAACCACTTACCATCTTTTATTGGGAATAAATGACCTCTTCTTTTTAAATTTTCATTACTGAAGTTTCTAAATGGACTGTAGTCATCTAATATGTAAAACCCCCTTCCAAATGAGGCGGCCACCAAATCATTTTCTCTTTTTTGAATTACTAAGTCTCTAAAGCCCATATTGGGTGTCCCATTTAGTTTTTGCCAATTCTTACATCCATTAAGTGAAGTATAAATTCCAAATTCTGTTGCAAGAAAAAATAACTCTTTATTGATATGGTCTTGAACAATTCGCCATAGCAATGTTCTTTCAGGAAGATCATTAGAAATCCGTATCCAAGTATTCCCTTGATCATTACTTTTAAAGAGGTAAGGGTTAAAATCACCTTCTTTATGATTATCTAAAACTACATATACTATATTTTCGTCATAAATATCGGCTTTTATATCATTCACAAAACTTCTCTTAGGGAGACCTAAAGCAGTTACAGGAATTTTTTTCCAATTTTCCCCACCATCTTTAGTAATCTGTATAAAACCATCGTCTGTTCCAACATATATTAAACCTTTTTTAATTGGTGACTCACTTAAAGAGGTAATTGTATTATAATTAGACATAGCACCAACGTCCCAGGAATTATCCCAAGACTGCTTTCTACCCATAATAGGAAGTTCAATTCTATTTTCGTTTCTAGTTAGGTCTTTAGATATAGGAATCCAACTATCTCCTCTATTTTCAGATTTCCAAACTCTGTAGGACGCGAAATATATTGTGGATGGGTCGTGAGGAGATACTAAAATCGGAGCATCCCAATTAAATCTTTCGTGTGGGTCATTAATACCAGCTTGAGGTTGAATAAATGTTTGTTCACCAGTAACTAAATCAATTCTATGAAGACCACCTTGCTGTGTCTCAGCATAAATCAGGTTATTAAATTCAGGGTCAGTTGCAGATTGATGACCATCAGCAAATAGAGTTTTATACCAATGTTTATTGCTAATACCCTCGATTTCGTCTGTTGCGGATGGGCCTCCAGCAGACCCATTGTCTTGAGTACCTCCAAAAATGTGGTAAAATGGTTCGGCATTGTTAACTGCAACTTTGTAGAATTGAGTTAGAGGTAAATTTTTAATGTACCTCCAATTTTCAGCTAAATCAAAACTTTCATAAATACCTGCATCTGTACCAATTAATAAATAATCAGGGTCATTTTTTTTAAAGGCTATAACATGGTTGTCAGAATGTTTCTTATTCTCTTTTAGTTGTTCAAATGTTTTTCCACCATCCTCAGATGTTAGAACTCTTACATTCATTAAATATAATCTATCGAATTTGTGAGGACTAGCGTAAAGTTCCTGATAGTAGTGAGGTCCTGTGGCACCAGAAACTGCATTAGACATTTTTTTCCAAGATTCTCCTCTATCCTCTGATTTATAAACCCCACCGGTTGTTCTTTCTAATTCAATAGCTGCATACAATACATCGGGATTTTGTGGGGATATTGCCAAACCAATTTTTCCCATATTGACGGTTGGAAGATCGTCATTATCAATTTTACCGTCTCCATTTGAATCTTGATCATTTGGAAGACCTTTGTATAATTTTTTCCATGTTTCTCCACCATCAACAGATTTATGAATTCCAGAACCTGGCCCTCCACCCATTAAAGAAGCGACTGTTCTGTGTCTATCCCATGTTGCGGCATATAAAAAATCGGGATTTCTAGGATCAATTAAAATATCTGTCGCTCCTGTCCATTGATTATTTCCTAAAACCTTTTTCCAATTTTTCCCCCCATTTATTGTTTTATACACACCCCTTTCATCACCTTTTTTCCATAATGGACCCTGGGCAGCTACCCAAACAATATTTGAATTTTCAGGATGAACAATGATTTTTGAAATATGTTCAGTTCTTTTTAAACCCATATTTTTCCAACTTTTCCCTCCATTATCTGATTTGTATACTCCATCACCATAAGCAACGTGCCTTCCCCCGACATTTTCTCCGGTTCCAACCCAAATAGTAGCAGAATTATTTGGATCAATTGTAACACAACCTATTGAATATGAATTTTCGTCATCAAATAAAGGAGACCATGTTGTACCTGAATTTAGTGTTTTCCATACACCCCCAGAACCAACGGCCACATACCAGATATTTTCGTTGTTTGGGTCTATTGCGATATCTGCAATCCTTCCTGAGAGAAAAGCAGGACCGACATTTCTAAAATTGAAATCGTTAAGGGAAACATTCTTATATATTTTTGATTTTGACTTCCTCTTGTTTTGTGAAAACGAATTAAAAGCGAGTAATAAAAAAAATGAAAAGAAAGAGCTTAGGAGTATGTTATTTCGATAAATCATATTTTTTTTAAATAAATTTATCTAAATAAATTTAAAAACACTAAAATATAAAGAAGGATGATTCAATTTTATAACTACGTAGTTATGCAAATTATTTCTCCACAACCTTTCATATTTATCAAATTTATAATAGCCGGTATTAAAAGTGTTTTTCCTTTTTTAAGTGAGTATTTTTTATTTTCATAATATATGGAAGGTAAACCTTCTAGACAAACTAAAATCCAAAATGAACTATTCATAGAAATTTTCTGGGTTTGTTTACCATTGATTTTTAGATAGTAAACTTTAAAAAAATTATTTTCAACTACTGGATTAAGCTTATTTACAGTAGAATTATATTTTATTTTTTCATTTTTAATATCTGTAAAATTTATTGATTTAATAGCCGATTTTTTGTGTAGTTCTCTTTTTCTACCTGTTAGTGGATCTAAACGATCATAGTCGTAAATTCTATAGGTAATATCCGAACTTTGTTGCACTTCAAGAAGTAACATTTTTCCCTTTAGAGCATGAACTGTCCCTGCTGGCACATAAAAAGCATCTTTTGGATTCACTTCAAAAGAGTTTAATACTTTATCGATAGTCTTGTCTTTTAAATTTTCAGAAAATATTTTCTTGTCTATTTTTTCACTAAAACCAAGGGAAAGTTTGGCGTTTTTTTTGGTTTCAATTATGAACCACATTTCGCTTTTTCCAGATGAATTATGTCGAAGCTTTGCTGTTTTGTCATCAGGATGGACTTGTATTGATAGGGGTTTATTTACGTCAATAAATTTTATCAAAATCGGAAAGTTTAAACCATATTTGTCATAAACTTTTCCTCCTAAAATTTCAACAGGATATTTTTCAATCAACTTATCTAGTCTAGTATTTTTAAAAACTCCTTTTTTCACAACCGACTCAAAGCCTTTTATGACTGAAATCTCCCATGATTCGCCATAGTTTTTCTTCAGATTTTTATATGAAAAAAAATCTTCAAGATTTTTACCACCCCAAATTTTTGGTATTAATTTCTTTTTGAATGACATAGGGTAAAAAGAGACAGACTTTATCACTGCGAAAAAATTATTGTGATAGGAAACTTGGTAAATCTTCTATTTTTTCACAGCAGAGTTGATCCATTATTTGTTGAAACTGTTTCTTCAAAATCGAAATAGTATGATTACCACCCTTTGAACCAAGTGCTGCTGTACCATACATAAATGGCCTACCCATAAAAACAAATTTTGCTCCCGATGCAAGAGCTCTTGCAATATCAGGGCCGCTTCTAAAACCACTGTCTATCATTATTTCTGTTTTATTTTTATCTATATGTTTTAGTATTTTAACTAGTGATTTAATTGATGAATTTCCGGCATCAAGTTGTCTACCACCATGGTTTGATACAATAATACCGTCGAAACCGATCTTTACTGCATCCTTTGCATCGCTAACCGATGATACTCCTTTTAAAACTAAATTCCCTTTCCATAGTTCCCTTATGGGATTAACTATTTCTGGGTTTATTCTACCAGAAAATGTTTCGTCCATAAATTTACCCAATTGACGCATTGACATGTTTTTTTTTATGTAGGGGGAAAGATTTTTAAATCTAGGTTGCCCGTAAATGAGTGTATTAAAGGCCCAATTTGGCTTTCCAAGGATTTGAATTATATTCTTTAAAGTCAGCTTGGGAGGCATTGATAGCCTTGAAATAATTTCTTTGGCTCTGTAACCAAATGTTGGGACATCTGCTAATAAAACTAAGGTTTTACAACCAGAATCATAAGCTCTTCTTAATATGTCTTTTCTTAGATTTTCATCTTTTGGATTATACAGTTGAAACCAAAAATCACCGTTGGTCAATCTTGCAGTTTTCTCTATATCCATAGTTGTTACTGAACTTAAGATAAAAGGGATATTATGTTTCAGTGCAGATTTTGCTAAAATTTCAGAAGAGTTAGGCCATATGAGTCCTTGAAGTCCAACTGGGGAAATTCCAAAAGGTACGTCATATTCAACCCCAAAAAGATTTGTTTTTGTTGAACTAGATTTATAACTCCTCAAATATTTAGGTTCTAAAATAATTTCTTTTAAGTCTTGAAGATTTCGATTTAAATTTTCCTCGTTGTTGCAACCCCCATCTAAGTAGTCGAAAGCAAATTCAGGAATGTTTTGTTTTGCCTTAAGTCTTAATGACTCAACTGTTGGGTAATCTCTAATTATATCATTACGCATTATAATCTTCTTTACAATTGTTTTTAAACATTTTATATAAAAATCTTTCCTTTAAGATAGGTTTTTGCTTTTCCTGAAATTAGAATATGATTTTTGTGTGCTTCACACTCTAATATACCAGTTCTCTCTGAAAGCTGAATACTTTTAAGTTTTTTTTTATTTAATTTTCTGCTCCAATATGGGATAAGCGAACAGTGTGATGAACCGGTAACTGAATCCTCAAAAATTAATGATTGAGGTGTAAAAAATCTAGAAACAAAATCGCAATATTTACCTGGAGACGTAAATGCAACCCCTCCTGGGTCAATGTTAATTTTGTCAAACTCATACCTGTTAATCTTAATATTTTCAATTTTTAATTGATCATCATAAACTAAAATAAAATCCCTGGCTCTCAAAACTTCAACTGGTTTATAGTTGACAGCATTAGCTAAATTTGGAGGTATTATTGTTTTTTTCGGCTCTCTGAGTGGCAATTCTAGCTGTATACTTCCGTTAATAAATTTAGATTTTAAAATTCCGCTTCTGGTATGAAATGAAATTTCGTCATTTGGATGGTTTTGATGTTGTTTTAAATAGTGTGCTGTTGCCAAAGTTGCATGTCCGCATAAATCCATCTCAACATTTGGAGTAAACCATCTTAGACAAAAATCATTATTTTTTTTTATTAAAAAAGCTGTTTCTGATACATTATTCTCCTTAGCAATTTTTATCATAATTTCATCATTTAGCCATCTACTGAGGGGAACAACACATGCAGGATTTCCTCTAAAAACCTCAGAAGTAAAAGCATCGATTTGATAAATTTCTAGTTCCAAAAATAATTTATAAATAAATAAAAAAATAGTAGTTATATTTTTTTAATTGCATAAGTGATTTCAAAATCTTTATTTTTGTAAAAAAAATATGAACGCTACAACAGCAAATTTAATAAATTCTATTTCTTTAATAACGGTTGGACTTTGGGGTTACTTTGACGTTTTATCTCCTACAGCACTTATTCCTGTTTTGATAGGAGTTTTTTTAATAGCGTGCTATAGTGGAGTTAAAAATCAAAATAAAATTATCTCTCATATTGCCGTACTACTTACTCTATTAATATTAGTTTCATTGGTTGGGATGAGATTGCCTAAATCAATAGATAAGGGTGGTATTGGTTTGGTAAGGGTAATAATTATGATTTTGACTTCTTCTTTGTCAATGATTTTTTTCATAAGAAGTTTCATAGCCGCTAGAAAAAGTAAATAAAAACTTAAATTCCCGCATTAATTTAATGCGGGAGTAGAGTGGTACCTCCAGGAATCGAACCAGGGACACAAGGATTTTCAGTCCTTTGCTCTACCAACTGAGCTAAGGTACCGTTGATTTGCAAATATATAATCTCTTTTTTTCTTAGCAAATGTTTTTAAATTTTTAAACTTAAGTGAATTTTAATTTATTTTTAAATATGAATTTGATTATAGATTGTGGAAATACGAACTTAAAATACTTTGTTTTTAAAGACAATATATTATTATTCAAAAATCGTTTTAGATGGAAAGACGAATGGGAATCAACGATCAAAAAGAATTTTCCCGATATAAAAAATATTTTATTGTCTGATGTTACTGGAAATTATAATAAGGTTGATTTAGAAAAAAACTTCTCAGATAAAAATATTTATGAAGTGAAAGCTCTTAATTTACCCTTTAAATCAAATTATAATTATAAAGATCTTGGAGATGACAGAATTGGTCTCATAGCAGCAGCAATTGATAAATATCCTGAAAAGGATTGTCTTGTAATTGATGCTGGAAGCTGCTTAACATTTGATTTGGTATCATCAAAATTAGTCCACGAAGGCGGACTAATTTCTCCTGGACTTTTGATTAGATACAAAAGTTTGAATCAATACACTGGTTCACTTCCACTAATTGATTTTGAAGATAAAAAAATGTGGATTGGCAAGGATACCAAAAACTCAATACAAAACGGAATTCTCGAGGGATTTATTTTTGAAATAAACGGACAAATAGAAAAGTTTAAAAGAAAAACACCCAATTTGAAAGTTATTTTAACCGGTGGGGACGCTAAATACTTGTATAAAAGAATTAAAAATGGCATCTTTGCCGAGCAAGAATTTTTAGCATCAGGGTTAAATAACTTATTGAAATGCAACAATCTATAATTTTAATTCGTTTAAAATTAATTATATTTTTATTTTTTTTGAAGTTTACTATAGCGCAAAATAGTACGGCTTCTCCATATTCTCTCGGGGGATTAGGAGATGTAACTTTCAAGGGGAATGTTATAAACAGAATGATGGGAGGTGTTAGTGTTTTTTCAGATTCAATTCATGCTAATCTAAATAATCCTGCAAGTTTAGCAGAATTAAAACTGACTACCTTTTCGGTGGGCATCCATTATAAAAATACTCAAATAGCTTCGAGTGATTCAAGAGATAATTCTAGAACAGGATCCCTTGATTATATTGCTGTTTCAATTCCAACGAAGTTTTTTTCATTTAGTTTTGGAATTATCCCATATTCATCAGTTGGATATCGATTACAAGCCAATGATTTATCGAATCAAGATGAACTTATAATTTCTCGATATGAAGGTAGAGGAGGTACAAATAAATCATTTTTTACCGTAGGATTTAAACTATTAAAATTTATAAGTTTAGGCGGAACTGTAAATTACAATTTTGGAAAAATTACAACCCAGGCATCAAATCAAAATGAAAATATAGATTTTGGCACTTTTTTAAGTAGTGAGTCTTCGCTGTCTGGACTTGATTATGAAATAGGAACTCATCTTAAATTCAATGTGTCTAAAAAAATTATCCTTGAAAGCTTTTTGACATATAAACCGGAAAATAAACTTAATTCAAGAAACAAAAGAGTCTATTTTACTCGTTCATTACAGAGTCAAAGCATTGGCGATTTCAAGGAAGTTGACTTGGCCTCAACTGACTTAGATTTGATAAAATTAAGAATTGGACAAAGTTACAAGTACGGTCTGAGTGTTAGTAAAGACAAAAAATGGTTTCTAGGGACTCAATATTCCTTTGCCCAATCTGAAAACTTCAAAAATGAGTTTTTTAATCAAGGAAATATATCTTACGAAAATGCAAATTCAGTTTCATTTGGAGGGTTTTTAATTCCTGACTATAGTTCTATAACTGACTATTGGAAAAGAATAGTTTACCGAATAGGATTTAGAAGCGAAAATACTGGTATAAAAATTGATAATAGTCTTTTAAAAGAAAAAGTTTATTCGATTGGAGCGAGCTTCCCTTTGGGAGGATTTTATAGTGCGAATAATGTATCAGGATTTTCAAACTTGAATGTGGGTTTTGAATTTGGCTCTAGAGGTATAAATTCAGAAAGTCTTGTGAAGGAAAGTTTTTGGGCTTTAAGAATTGGATTATCTTTAAACGATTTATGGTTTATTAAAAGAAAGTATAATTAGAAATGAAAAGAAGAACATATTTTATTTTTTTATTGTCCCTGATTTTAGGGTGTAACTTAATTGCACAAAATAGTGATGAATGTGCACAGAATCTGTCAATTTTTGCAGAAAATGCGAAAGTAAAAAATTATGAAGCGGCGTATGAACCATGGAGCTCAGTGAGAAGGGAGTGCCCCGATTTAAACATTGCTATATACGCTTACGGAGAAAGAATACTTAAAGACAGACTAAAGAAAAGTCAAGAATCCGAAAAAACAGAGCGTGAAAGAGATTTACTTAATCTGTATGACGATTGGGTCCAGTATTTTCCGACTAAAAAAGGCAGAAATGATATTGGGAATATATTGTCAGCAAAAGCTCAAACTATGATTGATTTTAAAATAGGTAATAACACTGAAATATATTCAATTTTTGATGATGCATTCAAAAAAGATATTCAAAGTTTTTCAAATCCAAAACGGCTATACAGCTACTTTAAATCATTTTATGAAATTTATAAATCTGGAAATTTGAATATATCTACTGAACAATTATTTGATAAATATGAAGAGGTGTCAGAAAAGTTTGAAGTTGAAGGTGTAAAGATTTCAAAAAATTTGGATAAAATCTTAAAAAAAGAGTCTGGGGGCGAGGCCCTGACGACAAGAGATTTAAAGCTCAGAAAAGTATATGATTCATATTCTAATGCTATTGCTGTATCATTAAAAAGTTTGGACGCTATAATGAGCAAAGAATCAAGTTGCGACAACTTAATTTTACTGTATGAAAGAAATTTCAATGAAAATAAAGGTAATCTTGTTTGGTTAAAAAGGGCAACTGCTAGAATGTATGCTAAGGATTGTTCAAGCAGTCAGCTTTTTGTTCAATTAGTTGAGGCAATGTACGGTATCGAACCCTCGGCTGACTCGGCATATTACTTAGGGTCACTCAATGATAAAAATGGGAAAGATGAACAAGCTGTAGCGTATTGGGAAGAGTCTCTTGAGTTAGAAACTGACCCTTATAAAAAAGCAAAAATATTGTACAAGATCGCATTAAAATTTAAAGAAAAGGGAAGGAAGTTAACAGCACGAAATTATGCTAGAAAAGCATTAAATTATCAACCATCTTTAGGTAAGGCGTATCTTATGATTGCTAATCTATATGCAAATAGTGCAAACAATTGTGGTAAAACACAGTTTGACAAAAGAGCAGTATATTGGCTTGCTGCAAATACAGCTAAAAAAGCTGCAAGGGTAGATGCTTCGATTAAAAAAGCTGCACTTAAAACAGCTGCAAGTTATAATGGAAGGGCCCCTTCTAAAACCGATATTTTTACAGAAGGAATGGAAGGAAAGGTGATTCAGTTTTCATGTTGGATTAACGATAAAGTTAAAGTACCTAAATTATAAGTGAAAGTTTATAACTTTAAATATCAATTCTTATATCTCGCATTGATAATAAATTTTGCATACTCATGTTCAAACTGGGAAAAACCTGAATTAAAAAGGAGTTCCATTATTGATCCATTAGCGACATCTTTTCAAATAAGAATGGTTTACACAGATTCATTAAAAATTAATTCTATTTTGACAGCCCCCAAACACGAAGATTATAAAAATCTATTTTTTAAATATTCAATTTTTCCAGATGGTTTAAAACTTGTTTTTTATGATAGTTTTGGTTGTCCCAGTACAGTTGAAGCTGACTACGGAACAATATATAAAGATACCTCAATTTTAGATTTAGTCGGAAATGTTAAAATTTTATCCAGTGAGGGGGATTATCTTGAAACTAGTCAATTATATTGGGATGCCGAATCAGATTGGTTTTTTACAAATAAAAATTTTAAATTCTGGAATTCCGATTATGATGTGTCTGCAAAGAGATTAGACGCAAACAAACAGTTTACAAAGTTTAACACAGGAAGATTAACAGGCACAGTTAGTGTTCAGGAAAAATAAACATGATTAAATATCGAATATCAGAGTTAATTTATTTAGTTATATCCATAATATCTCTAAGAGAAACGTATATATTATGGAATTTAAATCCCAAAAAATCTTACTTATTTCTTGGTTTTTTTATTGTTTCTTTAGTTATGTTTTTTTTTAGGAGATCGATTAGAAAAAAAATAAATAATGATTCTTAGATGAGTATAGATGACGCTGTTATCATAGTTTGTTTAATTATGTCTGCTTTTTTCTCGGGGATGGAAATAGCATTCATTTCGTGTAATAGAGTTTTTTTAGAAATTGAAAAAAATAAAAAAGGAATAATAGGCAAGGTTTTAAAATACCTAACATCTAGGCCTTCAAAATTTATAACGGCTATGTTAGTTGGTAATAATTTTTGTCTTGTTATTTACGGAATTTTTATGGGAGACAAAATTGTAGAAATTTTATTTTCTGATTTGAAAACTGGACCTTTACCTCTAAACATATTATTTATTCAAACTCTTATTTCAACTTTTATAATATTAATTACTGCTGAATTCCTTCCAAAGGTTTTCTTTCAATTATATGCTAATCAAATGGTGAAGTTTTTTTGCTCTTCCCAGCTCTTTTTTTTACACATTATTTATGCCAATTTCTTTCCTAATTTTGAGGATTACGGACAACTTTTTGAAATTTTTTTCAAATTCCAAATCCGATAAAATTCAATTAACATTTTCAAAAAATGAGTTAGGCGAATATATTGAAGAACAAGTTGAAGCCGTAGAAAATAAAGATCAACTTGACTCAGAAATAGAATTTTTCCAAAATGCTCTAGAATTTTCTGAAACAAAAGCAAGAGAGGTTATGATTCCTAGGGCTGAAATAATTGGTATTAACAAATCCGAAAGAATTATAGGACTATCTTCCCTTTTTAAGTCTACCGGGTACTCAAAAATTCCTGTATATGACGAAAATATTGATGACATAATTGGTTTCGTTCATGCTTTTGAAATGCTTAAAAAACCAAATTCAATTTCTGAAATTTTACTTCCAATTGAATATGTTCATGAACCAAATTTAATAACAGATGTATTAAAAAAATTAACAAGAAAAAGAAAGACTATTGCAGTAGTTTTAGATGAATATGGTGGGACTGCTGGATTACTAACAGTTGAGGACATAGTTGAAGAACTATTTGGCGAAATTGAGGATGAATACGACATTATAGAGCACTACGAAAAAAAGATTAATGATAATTCCTTTGAACTTTCAGCAAGACTAGAAATTGATTATTTAATTAGAAAATATAAATTGGATTTACCTCAAGACGAAAATTATGAAACTCTTGGCGGATTAATTTTCCATATGACTGGAGAAATTCCCAAAAAGGATACAACTTTATCAATAAATAATTTGGAATTAAAGGTTGTTAGTGTTTTATCAAATAAAATTGAAAAAGTTGCTATTAAAAAAGTAACTTTTTGATTTTCAAACAAAATTGGTTTCACATTTTATAATTGGTTAAGAAATTGTAAATTCGTGACGTTAAATTTAAAGAGTGGCTTTATTAGGTAAAATAAGGGAAAAGTCGATCTTCCTCATAATTGTAATAGGATTAGCATTGTTTGCATTTGTGATTTCTGGTGCACTTGGGTCAGGGAACTCAGACAGCACTTCGAACGAACCGATAGGTGTAATAAATGGAAAAGAAATCCCATTGGAGAATTTTAGGTTTATGGTTGAGCAAACTGAAAGAAATTTTGGTTTAACAACAATGCAGGCAGTAGACAATGTTTGGAAGCAATATGTAAGAAATTTTGTGTTTGAAAATCAGTTTGAAATATTAGGAATTGATGCCGGAAGAGATCAAATAGAACAAGTAGTTTCCTCAACTGAGTCAATAATTAATGACGAAAGGTTTACTAATGAAGCAGGTTTTTTTGATTTCGGTTTGTTCACAGATTTTATTGTCCAAATGAAAAATACTAACCCTCAAGCCTACGAATCATGGAAACAACAAGAATTATCTATAATATCCTCAGCTAAGGAAAATATATATTTTGATCTTATTAAATCCAGTATTGCTGTAACTCCAAAAGATGCAGAAATTTTTTACCACCTTGAAAATGATAATATTGATTTTGAATATGTAAAATATCCATACTCTCAAATATCTGATACAATTTTTAGATTTTCCGATCAAGAAATTAAAAATTATATTAATAAAAATCAAGATAAATATATGAGAGATGAATCCAGGTCTTTAGATTACGTTGCTTTTTTTGAGAATGCAACAGAAAATGACATTAAGGATATAAGGGAATCATTAATAAAACTGACAGAGAACAGATTAGAATATAATGATGTTTCTAAGCTTACTGACACAATTGTTGGATTTTACAACACAAAATATTTGAATGATTTTATCAATAGATATTCCGATGAGGAGTTTGATTCAATCTATTTAGCCAAAGGTAAATTACCTTCTGATTATGCTGAAATCTTATTTAACCTTAAAATAGGAGAATCTTTTGGACCATATAAAGACATAAATAGTTTTAAAATTTCAAAATTAGTTGATAAAAAGAGAAATAGCTCAATAAGGGCAAGTCATATCTTAATCTCTCATAACGAGTCAAATCAAAAGCCTCCAAATGTAAATAGAACTAAGGACGATGCCAAAATACTTGCAAATAAATTATTTAGACAAATTTTAAAGAATAAGTCAAAATTTGAAAGTTTGGCTGAAGAGTTTTCAGATGGTCCCTCAAAATCATTAGGAGGTGATCTTGGCTTTTTTACTGAAGAGCAGATTGAACCGGCCTTTTTTAGTTTTGCTAAAAAAAATAGGATAGGAAAAATTGGTGTAGTTGAGACATCTTTTGGTTTTCACATTGTTAAAATTGTAGACAAACAAGACCTAGTACTACTAGCAAATCTTACAAAAAAAATTGTTCCATCCGAAAAAACATCAAACGAAGTATTCAAAAATGCCACTAAATTTGAAATGAACTCCCTAAATAATGATTTTAAAAGTGCTGCTCAAGAAAGTGGCTATAATGTTAGAACTGTTAAAAACATCAATAAGCTTGATGAAAATCTACCAGGCTTACCCTCTCAAAGGAGAATTATTCAATGGGTTTTTGACGATAATAGAGAGGTAGGAGAAATTAAAAGATTTGATCTTTCTTTTGGTGGTTATGTTGTTGTAAAATTAAAAAATATAAATGATAAAGGAGTCGCTAAGGTAGATGAAGTAAGAGATGAAATTACTAGTGAGCTTTTAAATAAAAAGAAGGCAGAATTAATAATAAAAGATAATTCAAATATTACCACTTTGGAGAAATTTGCCGCCAAAAATAAACTAGAGATTATTACGGCAAATGCTGTAAATCAAAAAAGCGGGACTATCGTTGGCTCTGGTGAGGAATCTTTTATTGTCGGCAAAGCGTTCGGATTAGATGAATTGCAAACTTCTAAACTATTAATTGGTAATAGTGGTGTTTACAAACTAAAAATTACCAAAAAATCAATAGCAGAAGATTTACCTGATTATTCAAGCCTTGCTTTAAAGTTAGAAAATGAAGAAAGAAAAAATCTCCCGAGTTTAATTATTTCTGCTTTGGAAAATGTTGCTGAAATCCAAGACAATAGAGAAATTTTTTATTGATTTATAAATCATAATTTCATCTCTGAAAATGGTATTATAATATTATACCCCTTTTCAGAGAAGTAATTTGGTGTTTCGGTGTCTCCAGAAGCAAGTATAAAATCTCCTCCCCAAGAACCTAAACTTTTTATTTGACCACAAAAATCTTTAAAAATAACTTTTTGTATTGGCTTTTTGGAAATGATTTTGGAGATTATTTCTTCATGTTCTTTTACCATTTCATTAAATATTTTTTGATTTTTTTCTTTAACAAGCATCTCTCCCAATGAATTAATTTTTAAAATATCATCTTTATATTCATTTTTTTGATTCAAAAATTTAGTCACTTCTTTTTGGCTGTTAACTTTTTTATTAAGGTGAATAAAAAAAAGATGATCCTTAAATGGTGGAGAAAATCTTGCCGGTGTAATTTTATTAACGTCACCTTTCTTTTGAAAAAAAATTGATTTTTTTGAGTTTGCAACTGCTATGTCATAGCCACTTCCATTGTAAGTTGTTTTTAATAATTCATATGGATTTATATTAAGCCAATTGGAAACGTTATTTATAAGAGTTGAAGAAGATCCTAATCCCCAATTTCTCTTAAATTCTAAGTTCGTTGAAATATTCAATCCTTCCCCTGCAAAACCTGGGGACAATACATTTATATTTTTTAAAAGTTTTGACAACGAATAGACGAATTCTGTTTTAGTCTTTTTAGATTTTAATAATTTAAAGTTTAAGTCAAATTTACAATCAATCCACTTTTCATTATCACAAGTATAAGCTTCCCAAGCAATATATTGTTTTCTATTTTTTTTAATTGACAGTTTTTGACCATATTTTGTAGGCATAGCTAAACCTTTAGCCCCTTTTAAAACAAGATATTCAGCTGTAATTAATAATTTCCCACAACTATAGTAATCCATTCTACTTTTTATTAAGAAATTCTCTCACATTTTTATACGATACCAAGTTGTTTTTAAAATATTCAATAGCTTCTTCTTTTTGTTTTATACTAGCCCCAAGCTGATTTAGTACATTTAGTAAATGCATTTTCATATGTCCCTTTTGAATTCCTGAAGTCACTAATGATTTTATGGCAGCAAAGTTTTGTGCTAAACCCGTGGCTACAATAATCTGCATTAGTTCAGCAGCACTAGGATTTCCAAGTAAATTGTGTGCCCAATTCACCAGTGGGTGAAGCTTAGTTAATCCACCGACAGTACCAATTGACACGGGAATAGTTAAATCAAAATAAAAGTAATCATCTTTAATATAGGCATCTGATAAACCCGAATAATTTCCACTCCTAGATGCATAAGCGTGAACACCTGCTTCTACAGATCTAAAATCATTACCTGTAGCAATTACAACTGAATCTATTCCATTCATAATTCCCTTATTGTGAGTAACTGCTCTGAAAGTGTCTACTTTAGAAATTTTTACAGCATTTATAAAATTTTCAACAAAGTTTTCATCGTTTAATTCATCATTTTCTTTTAAATCTTCGACTTTACAATCAACACTGGCTTTTGCAATACAATTAGGAGTATAATTTGATAAAATACTCATCACAAAATCAATTTTTTCACTACCGTCATCTAAAAATTTTTTTTCTCCAATATAAAATTTAAAAATTTCAGTTATTTTCTCTAGGCAAGTGTTTATGAAATTTGCACCCATTGAATCAACGGTGTTAAATTTCACGAAAATTTGATAATAAGAGTTGATTTTTTGGCTCATATCAGCAAGTTCAAGACTTGAAATACCGCCTCCCCTTTTTTCCATATTTGATGTTATTGGTTTTAAATCTTTAATTATATTTTTAGTTATTTTTTTGAAAAAAGATTTAAGTTTTTTAAATGAACCGTTGTAAAAAAAATGAATTTGTCCAACTTTTTCCACACCCAAAATTTTTGTTTTAAACCCCCCTAGGTTTGCCCAAAATTTGGCCGTCTTGGATACTGCAGCCACAACACTGCTTTCCTCAATTGCCATAGGTATTGTGTAATATTTACCGTTAATTAAAAAATTTGGTGCTACTGCGAAAGGAAGATAAAAATTCGATATGGTATTTTCAATAAATTCGTCATGAAGGTTTTGAATTGATTCGTCATTATTCAAATAACTAAATAAAATATGTTTGGCTTTTTTATTGTTATGAAAATGGTTTTTTATTATCCAATCAATTTTTTCTAACTTATTTTTTTTTGAGAAGCCATTCACAAAATTGCTCATAGCATTGGATTTTTGTTAAAGATACCATATTAGAAGAACATTTTTTGGATGTTATGCAAAAGAAATTAACTTTAACCTCTAAATAAACATTAAAGGATTTGAGGTATCTTATTTTTTTATTTTTTTTGAATAGTATTTTCTCTCAACAAAATTTTCTTAATAACGAAGACATATGGAATTTTGAATTTGAGCAAAAAATTTATAAATCAATCTATCATTTTAAATCAAAAAATTACTATTCAACTATTGAAATAAATAACAGTGAAAAGAAATCAAAAATTGTGTTAAGAAGTTATGAAACTGGAGAAATTATTGATGTTATCTTAGACTCATCTTCTTCCGCTAAGATACCTTTTTTCACAAATTATTCTTTTTCAAACAATGAAAGAAAAATAATATTAGAAACAAATTCATATCCTCTCTACAGAAGGTCTAAGTTGGCAGAATATTATATTTACGATATCCAAAATAATGATATAGGTTATGTTTTTAATGGTTTAATTCAAGAACCTTTTTTCTCACCAGATGGTGAAAAAGTTGCATTTATTTATAACAGAAATTTATTTATCAAATTTTTAAAAACTAATATAATAAAACAAATTACTTTTACAGGAAGTGAAAACTTACTTAACGGTTTAGCGGATTGGGTTTATGAAGAGGAGTTTGGCATGGTTCGAGCTTTCGATTGGAATAAGGACAGCGATAATATTGCTTATATTGTTTTTGATGAAACAAATGTTCCACAGTATTCAATGCAAATTTTCGGCAACAATTTGTATCCTTTTCAGTATAATTTTAAATACCCTAAGGCTGGTGAAATAAATTCTAGTTTAGATTTAAAAATATATAATTTAGCAAGCGAAAAAACTAATTCGGTTGATTTAAGCATAAATACAAATGACTATTATTATATTCCAAGATTAAAATTCAGCAGTTTTTCAAATAAGCTATATATTCAATCTTTGAATAGATTACAGAATACTTTAACTCTATCAACATACGACCTAGGTTCAGGAAAAATTAAAAAAATATTTTCAGAAAAAGATGAAACTTATGTAGATGTACAAGAAAAACTTTTTCTTTTAGACGATGAAAATTTCTTTTGGATAAGCGACAGAAGTGGTTTTAATCACATTTATTTAGTACAAAATGATGGAAAAAGCTTAAAACAAATCACAAGTGGGAATTGGGATGTTGCAAAATTATTAGGTTTCAATAATACCACTATTTATTATTCTTCAAGTGAGGATAATTCAACTGAAAGAGTGATTTATAGGATTGGTATAAACGGAAAAAATAAAAAAGCCATATCACCGAAAGTTGGTTTTAATGGAGCATCATTTACATCTAACTATAAATACTTTATTCACACTTTTGAGGATAAGGATACGCCCTTAATTTATTCGCTTAGAGATAGTAAAAATGGAAAATTAATAAGAAAGATTTTGGACAATAAAGAACTTCTTGAAAAACTAAGTCCATTCAATCTTTCTTATAAAGATATTTCCAAAATAACTATAAATAATCTGGAATTTAATATGTGGATGATTAAACCAAATAATTTCAATCCCCAAAAAAAATACCCTTTGCTTATTTACCAATATTCAGGTCCTGGATCACAAGAGGTTGAAAATAGATGGAGTAGTAATCGAGACTTATGGCACCAGATGCTAGCTCAAAAAGGTTATGTAGTTGCCTGTCTTGACGGAAGAGGAACAGGGTTTAAAGGTAAAAAGTTTAAAAAAATAACCTATGGGCAACTTGCTAAATATGAGACAGAAGACCAAATATCTTTTGCAAAATATTTATCAAAATTTCCTTACATTGATAAAAATAGAATAGGAATTTGGGGATGGAGTTATGGAGGTTTGATATCGACAAACTGTATCCTGAAAGGCAATGAAATATTCTCACTTGCAATTGCTGTTGCACCAGTCACTAATTGGAGATTTTATGATACAATTTACACTGAAAGATTTATGGGACTACCGAAAGATAATCCCGAAGGTTATGATTTAAATTCTCCTCTTAATTTTGCCCATTTACTTGAGGGAGATTATTTACTAATTCATGGCTCTGCAGATGACAATGTGCATTTACAAAACACTATGCGTATGGTCGAAGAGTTAATTCAAAACAACAAACAATTCGAATGGATGATCTATCCAGACAAAAACCATGGGATATATGGTGGAAATTCTTCCATTCACCTGTATAATAAAATGACTACTTTTATAGAAGACAAATTGTGATAATTAAATCTAATTTATTTGAGGGAAACTGAATTTCAATTTAATGGCTCTTTTTTAAATCAAAAAACAATTTTTAACCATCCTTCAGGCTTATTTGTTCTTTTTTTTACAGAAATGTGGGAGAGGTTTAGTTACTATGGGATGAGGGCAATATTAGTCCTTTTTTTAACATCTTCATTATTAAGTGACGGATGGGGATGGGAAAGAGAAGATGCCCTGATACTTTATGGTTGGTACACAGGTTTAGCTTATTTTACTCCTATTATTGGAGGAGTCATTGCTGACAAGTTTTTAGGTTATAGAAATGCAACTGTAATTGGTGCACTAACTATGGCCATAGGTCATGGAGCTATGGCTCTAGAATATTTTGAAAATTTTTTTTTCTTCCTTGGGATTGTATTGTTAATAATTGGGAATGGTTTGTTCAAACCAAATATTTCATCAATAGTTGGGCAACTGTATAAGGATGCAGATATTAGAAAAGATGGAGCGTACACCATTTTCTATATGGGTATAAATTGTGGAGCTTTTTTAGGTATTTTGTTGTGTGGTTATTTGGGAGAAAATATTGGATGGCATTGGGGTTTTGGAGTTGCTGGAATTTTTATGTTTTTTGGCATGCTTCAGTTTTATTTTGCCCAAAATATTTTTGGTACCATAGGACTTAAACCTGAAAAAAAAGTTAAAGAGGATGATAAAATAAAAAATAATTCTCCAATGACCTCAATTGAGTTAGATAGAATTATAGTTATTTTAGTTTTTTCAGCTGCTACAATTTTTTTTTGGTGGGCCTTTGAACAAGCTGGAGGCTCAATGACAATTTTTGCAAATGATTATACTGACAGAAACTTAACTGGTGAAGCGTCACTAGTATTTAAAATTGTAAATACCATAATAACAATTGTTCCAATGGTTGTTATAACATATGTTTTAATAAAATTATTTCAAAGTATCTTTCATGAATATTATTTATCTAGCTTATTTCTAGGTATTAGTTTTGTAATAATTTGGGCAATAATTTTATTTATGTTAGGATTGCTTCCTAAATCTATTTCAATTTTTTTAACTGGTTATTTAGATTTTTTTGAACATTATGTTCCTTTTGAATCAAACGTTTTAGAAGTTAAAGACACAGAAATCCCTGCTTCTTGGTTCTCGGTTTTAAATTCATTATTTATTATTATTTTCGCACCAATTTTTTCAATGCTTTGGGCTTCAAAAGTGAATCCCAGTGGACCAGTTAAATTTTCAATCGGGTTAATCCTGCTTGGTCTAGGTTTTGGATTTCTAGCTTATGGATCAATGTCAATCCCGTATGGTGCACAAACTGCAAGCGTAAGTATATTTTGGTTGGTATTTGCGTATCTATTTCATACACTTGGCGAATTATGTGTTTCCCCTGTTGGTCTATCTTATGTTAGTAAGCTTGCCCCTATTAGACTTGTTGGATTAATGTTTGGATTTTGGTTACTTTCCAGTTTTTTCGCAAATCTTATAGGAGGTTTTACTGGTAGTTTCATTGATAAAATATCCTCAAATATAGGTCTTACCGGATTCTTTTTAATTTTTACTGTGGTTCCAATATTGGTTGGATTTCTAATTTTTTTATTTAGAAATAACTTAATAAAAAGAATGCATGGATATTATTAAAACTTTTATTTTCTTATTTTTATTTGCTTTGAATATATCTTACTGTCAACAGATTAGATGGATGTCACTGGATCAAGCTCTAAAACAACAAAAAATTAAGCCTAAAAAAATTATTATGGATGTTTACACTAAATGGTGTGGTCCATGCAGATTACTTGACAAAAAAACTTTTGGCAATCCAGACGTCTCTAGCTATATTTCTCAAAATTTTTATGCTGTTAAGTTTAATGCAGAAGGGAATGAAGAAATAATTTTTTATGATAAAAAATTCTCTAATCCGAATTACAACCCAGACAGGAAAGGTAGAAATTCAACACACGATTTCACCAAGTTTCTAGGAATAAGAGGGTATCCAACAATTGTTTTTTTTAGTGAGGAAGGGGACCCAATCATCCCCCTTACTGGTTATTTTAATGTTAGACAAATAGAACCGTATTTAAAAATGATAAAAAGAGGAGACTATGCTATTTTTAAGGACTCTGATGATATTGAAAAATATATTGAAAACTTTGTATACAGATTTAGACAATGACTATTTTCTAAACTTTAGTAATTAATTTTGCTACTTTTAAACTTGTTTCTTCCTTTCCTAGTTTATTTCTTAATATTTCATATTCTTTTTTAACACTCAAAATATTTTCGTTTTTTAAGAGTTGTGATAATTCGTAAACAATATTCCTCTTTGAACAATCCTTTTGAATTAGCTCCTTAACAACTTCTTTGTCCATGATAATATTTACAAGGGAAATAAATTTTAGTTTAATAAATAATTTTCCAACTAAATATGAAAATAAACTACTTTTATAACATACAATTTGTGGAACATTAAAAAGAGCAGTTTCAAGCGTTGCTGTCCCGCTAGTAACAATTGCAGCCGTAGATCTTTTTAGAAGATTATAAGTATTATCATATACTATCTTAATTTTATCTTCCTTCAAGAATTTATTATACCAATCTTTATTTATATTCGACACACCTGCAATTATAAACTCATAGTTAGAAAAATGATTTACGACAGATTTGTAAACAGGCATCATTTTTTTGATTTCTTGTTTTCTACTTCCAGGTAAAAGAGCAATTACGGGTTTTGTTAATGTAAATGGGAATAAATCTGTATTTTTTTTTTCTATATTTATGATTTCAACTAGGGGGTGACCAACATAATATACATCTAGATTGTGTTTTTTTTTATAGTATTCTTTTTCAAAAGGTAAAATTACATAAAGATAGTCTATATCACGTTTTATTTTTTTGATTCTGCTTTCCTTCCATGCCCATATTTGTGGACTAATATAAAAATGATTTTGAAAACCAATTTTTTTAGCCCATTTGGCTATCACCATGTTAAAACCCGGATAATCTATATAAACTATTTTATCTGGTTGGTAAGTATTTATGTCCCTCTTACATAAACTAATATTTTTAAAAATTGTGAATATATTTTTTAAAACTTCCCAAAACCCCATGAAGGACAATTGATTTATGTGTTTAACTATTTCACCTCCGATTCCTTTCATTTTTTCTCCACCCCAAAATCTAAACTTCGCTTTATTGTCAAGTTTTTTTATACTCTCCATAATTTTAGAACCATGTAAATCCCCTGAAGCTTCGCCGGCTATTATATAGTATTTCATTTATACAATTTTTAAAATAACAATAATTAAAACTAAAAGTAGAAGAAATAATATCAATCCATGCGCATAATTTATTTTATTAAGTTTTAATAAAAGAAAAAATAAAGGGATATTAATTAAAGACCCAACACTAATTAAAGCACCCAATTTTTTTTGCATAAAAAGAGATTTTAAGCTGTTTGGAATTGAACCAGGAGAAAAAATTATTGTAAAAAAAACAACTCCTGCTAAAGTTGCAATTATTCCGAATGCAAAACCCATTAGTTTTTTTTTAATCATTAAAGTCCCAGTTTTTTATTTTATGTATGTAATCCTTTGCGGTCAAGTCAAATTTGATTGGTACAATTGAAGCGTAACCCTTTTTAAGAGCGTACTCATCTGTTTCATTTGACCTGTCATTATTAATAAAATCACCAGTCAACCAATAGTATTCTTTTCCCATCGGATTCTCTCTTTTGCAGAATTTTTCTTCCCAATGAGTGTTCGCTTGCCTGCAAACCTTTACACCTTTCACTTTTAATTTTGGAAAGTTTACATTAAGCACAATATCACTAGGAAGTCTGTTTTTAAGAACACTATGAGTAATGGATTTTATAAATTTTTCAATGTGACCAAATTTTGCATTCCAGTTATAATCAAGAATTGAAAAACCAATAGCTGGGACACCTTGAATGCCAGCTTCAATTGCTGCACCTACCGTTCCAGAATAAAGCACATTCACAGAAGAATTTGAGCCATGATTAATTCCTGAAACACATATATCCGGTTTTTTTTCTAATATTTCATTAACTCCAAATTTTACACAATCAGCAGGTGTCCCTGATAGTTGGTACTCCAACTTAGCATTAGTATGAATATAACATCTAGAAGCATATAGTGGAGAGTTTATTGTTATCGAATGACTAGTTGCAGATTTTGGAGAATCAGGGGCTACAACTACAACATCACCAATGATAGACATAATGTTTACTAGATACTTTAGACCTGGTGCATTTATACCGTCATCATTTGTAACGAGAATAAGAGGACGTTTAGCCATCTTTAATATTTCTTTTTAAAGTTAGTAAATTACTAAACTGTAGTACTAAAATAATGTTAAAATCAAATAAATAATTTTGCTTGGTTTCAAGCAAATACATAAATTTGGTTTTTTTATGAAAAAACTTTCAATTACAATACTTCTTTTTATTGTTTACATCCATAGCTATGTTTTTAGCTTTAATAATCCTTCTAAAGATAAATTACTAATTGAAATTGTTTCTTATGTTTTAAACAAAGGGCATTACTCCCCTTCACAAATTAATGATCAATTTTCTGAGGAGGTTTTCCAAAACTTTCTTGAGGGAGTTGACAGTCGGCATTTATTTTTCATTCAAAGTGATATAGATTTTTTTGATTCTTTTAAGTTTAAAATTGATGATCAGATTAAAGCGTCGAAAATTGAGTTTTTTGATCTTTCTCATCAAAGATACCTCCAGAGATTAGACCAAGTAAAATCATTTTATCCGACATTGTTGAATATTTCTTTTGATTTTAGTGTAGATGAAAAAATCAATTTAGATTTTGAAAATACGTCTTATTCAAAATCATTATCAGAATTAAAAAGACAGTGGAGAAAATTTTTGAAATTTAATGCTCTAGGAATCTTTTCAAACTTAAAAGATGACGAAAATCGAAAAAAGGAAAAAAACCCTAAATATGTCTTAAAATCTGATAAAGAGATAGAAATAGAAACCAGAAATATACTTAAAGAAGATATGAAATATTTTTTCGAAGCAAGGTATGATCTTAATAGGAATGATTATTTTTCTATATACGTAAATTCTATTGCTCTTCAGTTTGATCCACACACATCGTACTTTGCTCCTAGTGCAAAAGATAGATTTGATCAAAATATATCAGGAAAATTTGAAGGTATAGGCGCAAGACTAACAAAAAGGAACCAAGAAGTTGAAATCGTAGATATCATTTCTGGTGGTCCTGTTTGGAGAGAAAACTCATTGAGACCCGGAGATAAAATACTCAAAGTCTCCCAAATGAATAAAACACCAGTAGATGTTGTTGGAATGCGTCTTGATGATGTCATTAAGTTGATAAAAGGTCCTAAGGGTACTCAAGTAATTCTAACAGTAAAAAAAGTTGATGGTTCAATACTTGATGTTACTTTGACTAGAGATATTATTGAACTTGAAGAAGCTTTTGCAAAGTCTACAATTATTGAGAAAGATAATATTAAATACGGTCTAATTAATTTACCAAGGTTTTATGTGGATTTTCAAGATTATGGTAACAGAAATGCAGCTACTGATGTAAAATATGAAATTCAAAAACTTAAAAAACAAGATGTTCAGGGAATTATTATAGACCTCAGAAATAATGGTGGAGGATCTTTGCAGACAGTAGTTGACATGGCTGGATATTTTATTGAAAATGGTCCAATTGTTCAGGTTAAGTCAACAGGAGGTAAAAAGCAAATTTTATTTGATACGGACAATCAAATAGAATGGAATGGCGCCCTTGTTCTAATGGTTAATGAATTCTCAGCATCAGCATCTGAGATTTTAGCCGCTGCATTTCAAGATTATAGGAGAGGTATTGTTTTAGGAAGTAAACAAACATATGGAAAAGGTACTGTTCAAAATATGATTGATTTAAATAAAATAATTTCTGGGAATACTTATGGTGACCTAGGTGCCATGAAGTTGACAACAGACAAGTTTTATAGAATCAATGGTGGCTCTACTCAGTTGGAGGGAGTTAAAAGTGATGTTATTTTTCCAAATAGATATTCTTACATTAAGGTTGGTGAGAGGGATCAAGAAAACCCTTTGAAGTGGGATAAAATTTCACCAGCAAACTATCAAACATTTATTAATGAAGAAAGATTTTTAAGTATAATTGAGAAAAGTAATAAAAGGCTTAAAAGTAACCCCTATGTGAAATTGATTGACGAACAGGCTAAAGTGATTAAACGTAGGCAAGAAAATTCAGAATTCACATTGAATTATGAGGATTTAATCGAAGAGAAAGCGATAGAAAATTCTGAGACTGAAAAGTTCAAAAAATTAACAGAATTCACAAATACTTTAACTTTCTATCCAACAAAAACAGATTTAGATAAAATTTTAAATGATTCTATTTTAGTTAAAAAAAGAAAACGCTGGGAGGAAACTTTATCTAAAGATATTTATATAGATGAAGCTGTTAATATTTTAAGCGATTTGTGCAAAGTTTCAGTTAATTACAAGAAAATAGCTCAAACAACCAAACAGTAACTCTAAATTCTAGATTCATTAAGTCTATTTGCGTCAATATTTAGATAAACAAACACTAAAATTGTAAAAGTAAACATACTAGACCCGCCGTAACTTATAAATGGTAAGGGAATTCCGATTGTTGGTACTAAACCAATTGACATTCCAACATTAATTAAAAAATGCATAAAGATTAAACCAGCTGTTCCGTAAGCGTAAGACCTGCCAAAAATATTTTTTTGGTGTTCAGCTCGAAATAATATTCTTAAAACAAGCGTTGCAAATAAAATTATAATAATAGAGGTTCCATAAAAACCCCATTCTTCACCAATTGTACTAAAAATGTAATCTGTGTGTTGTCTGGGTACAAATCTACCTTTAGTTTGGGTCCCCTGTAAGTAACCTTTTCCAGATAACCCTCCCGAACCAATTGCAATTATTGATTGATTCAAATTGTAACCAACTCCCATAATGTCTGTTTCTTTTCCCAAAAAAATATCAATTCTATCTTTATGCCTTTGAGATAATAAATCATTGTAAACATAATTTATTGAATAAACGTAAATACAACTTGAAATAAAAGCTGTAACTAAAGGAATTATTGAAACTTTTTTATTTATTTTTTTCGATAAAAAGTAAAAACAAGCAAAAACTCCGGTCAAAAAAACTGAAACATAAAAAAATGGCCTAATTAGGGAAAATAAGGCCAATACTAAAGATATGGCTAGAAAAAAAACAAAATTTGGATTTAGCCCCTCCCTGAATAAAACGAATATAAAAGATAAAAAAATTAGTGCGGACCCAAAGTCAGGTTGCAATAAGGTTAATACAACTGGTATTAGAATAACTAGAAAAACTTGAATTAATGATTTTATCTTTCTTAAGTCGATTTGAATTTCACTCAATAATTTTGCAACTGCCAAGTTAGTTGCAAATTTTGCTATTTCTGTTGGTTGAATGCTAATCCCAAAAAAAGTATACCATGATTTGTGTCCATAAACAGTGTTGCCAAAGGCGAAAAGGCCTATTAGCAGTAATAATGAAAATAAATATATGAGACTCGAAAATCTTTGAAAGAATTTAGAAGGAGCAATTAAAATCAACACTCCTGAAACTAGAGAGAATATAAAAAATACACATTGTTTGAAAGCAAGGTTATCATAATTAATATAGCTGAAGCCTTCACTTTTATAAGTAGCAGAAAAAATGTTCAAAATTCCGGTAGTCACCAATAAAAAGTATATAACAACTGTTAACCAATCTATTCGGAAAGTTTTATTCATTAATATTAAAATTTACCCCTGATAGTGGTTTATTATATTCATACTCAAGGCTTCCATTCAACATTCTTTTTTCTAACCTTGGTCTAGTAGTAGAATTGTTTAGATATTTTTCAATCATCAAGCTTGAAATTGGAGCTGCCCATCTTGAACCCCAATATCCATTTTCAATGAATGTTGCAATTGCAATTTTAGGATTTTCTTTAGGAGCAAAGGCTATGAAGATGGAGTGGTCAGTTAGTTGTGTTTTTTCCCCTTTAATTATTGTGAAATTTTCAACGGTTCCCGTTTTACCACACATATTTAATCCTTCTATTTTAGCAATTCTTCCAGTACCTTCTTCTATTACTTTATGCATCCCATCAATTATATTATAAAAATAATTCGATTCAACGGCTGTATAATTTTTTGATAATTTGACTTTGCTTTTTTCTTCGTTTCCAGTATTAACAAAATGTGGAGTTATATAAAATCCTTTGTTGGCAATAGCACTTGTAAAATTCGCAAGTTGAATAGGAGTTACTAAAACTTCTCCCTGACCTATACCATTTGAAATTATATTTGTTGCGCTCCAATCTTCACCCTTATATAGGTCATTATAAAACCCTGAACCTGGAATCAAACCAGGTCTTCCAATTGGAAGATCGTATCCTAAGTAATTTCCTAGCCCAAAGCTTTCAAGATACTTCTTCCAGATTTCAACTCCGTTAATGGCAGATTTTGATTTATTTATGAGGTTTAAATAAGTTTTAGAAAAAAAAGTATTGCAAGATTTATGAATGCTTTTAATTAAATCATTTTTAGTTCCGTATTTACAATTACAATCCATATGAGCATTTTTAGCATAATAAAACCCTTCATTGCAACTGTGTTTGGTTTTGTTGTCGATTACTTTTTCTTGTAATGCGATTAATGCATTAAGAGGCTTTAATGTTGAACCGGGGGAATATTGAGCAAGTAACGCTCTGTCAAACAATGGTTTAGAAATTGTGTCATTTGCAAGCTCCACGTAGTTCTTTGAACGCTGTCTCCCAACTAAAATTTTAGGGTCATAGGAAGGAGCTGAAATTAATGCCAAAACTTCACCAGTTTCTGGTTCAATTGCAACAACACCACCCCTTTTATTTTTCATTAGTCTTTCTCCATAAGATTGTAATTCAATGTCAATTGTTAAATTTATATTTTGTGCTTCGGATGGTTCAGTGTCATATTTGCCATTTTTATAAGGACCAATAATTCTATTAAATCTGTCCTTTTGAAGAAATTTTTTACCTTTTTTACCTCTTAACTCTTTTTCGTAGGATTTTTCAATTCCCTGCCTTCCGATTAAATCTCCTTGCCTATAATATCTATCTTTAATTAGATCTTCACCATTAACTTCACTAACATAACCTAGTATATTTGATCCACAATTTACTCTGTAATCCCTTATTGATTTTTTTTGAACAAAAAACCCTTGAAACTTCCACATTTGCTCTTGAAGTCTTGCGTAAGTCTCTTTTGATATTTGATTTACAATAACAGAAGGTAATCTTCTAGAATACTTCCTTGCACTTTCTAAGTTTACTATCAATTCTTTTTTATTAATGCCAGTCAGTTTACAAAAAGATAGTGTATCGAATGGAGAGAGGTTTTCAGGGATAATCATGACATCATAGGCGGGTTGATTAGAAACTAAAACTTTACCATTTCTATCGAATATAAATCCACGTTCTGGGTAATCCTCTATTTCAAGAATAGCATTATTTTGAGATAATTTATCGTAGTCCTTGTCCAAAACTTGCAGACCAAAAAGTCTTATAAAGAAAATAAGGCTAATTAGAATTGTCAATAATTTTAATAAGTGAATTCTTATCATTCTTTAGTGCTAAAGAGATTTAAAACAGATACAATTACAATAAAAGTAAAGATTGAGTTTGCAATTGTCAATTTTAAAATTACAAAAGTATGCGTCCAATTGAAATATGAATACGCATTAAGAATTATTTGATGAATTATAGTGATTAAAAAACAATACAAAACTTTGTTAGAAATGAGAATTCCATCTGAAAAAGGTGAAGAAAAGTCCTCATAATTAGGGCCAAGAGAAAACTTATTGATTAATGGTCTTATGAACGAAATTGTTACACAAGAGAGGCTATGAGAACCAGCCGATTGACTCAAAATATCCATTATAAATCCTAATAAAAATCCAACTACTATATAATTAAATTGATCCAAGTCATATCTATGAATAATTAAAACAATTATATAAATACTTGGATTCATGAACCCAAATAGATTTATTCTATCAAAAATTAGAACTTGTAAAAAAATCAAAAATAAGGAGAGTAAAAATACTTTTGGGTAGTACTGATTCATTTTTTCTATTTGTAAAGCGAATTAATCTCAGATTTGTTTATATTTTCTATAATGTAAACATTATCTAAATTTGTCATATTGTTGATTAATTCTACTATTAATGAATAATATATTCCGTCATTTTCAATCTCTATCACTTTCCCAACTGGAATACCTTCTGGGAAATATGTTGACATACCTCCTGTAACTATTGTGTCTCCAATATCTATTTTATTTATAATTGAGATATCAGTAAGTGTTACTTTATCAGGAGTGTTCCCTTCCCAAAACAATGAACCAAAGGAATTTGATTTTTTGTGTTTTGCATTTATTTTTAAGTCTTTGTGAAGAATTGAAAGAACAGACGAGAATTTTTCAGTGGTTTGATTTACTATTCCAACTACTCCTTTACTACCAATAACCCCCATTTCCTTCTTAACCATATCAGATGAACCTTTGTTAATCACAATAATATTTCTAGAACTAGATATATCATTTTTAATCACATACCCAGGTATTAGTCTGAATGGAGAATCATTGTTTTTATCTTCAAGCTCAGAGTTATAATTTTTATCAATGACTAAAGATTTTAAATACAAGTTTTCTTTTAGAAGTTGTGTATTAATTTTTTTAAGCTTAAAATATGAATTTAATTTTTTTATGGGTTCAGAAGTTTTACCAGTAACAAAAATACTAGCTTTAAAAAGCTTCGATTTATGATATTCGCTCTGATAATATGAAAAATATAAAGTGACAGCTACAAAAAAAACATATAAAAATAAATTTTTATATCTAAGTATAAAACCAAGTATCCACTGCATTTGAATTATTTAAGAAGAATAGTTTTATATAAATCTATATTCTTAAGTGCAATCCCGGTCCCTCTAACTACAGCTTGGAGAGGATCTTCAGCTATATAAACAGGTAAATCTGTTTTGGTAGATATTCTTTTGTCTAAACCCCTTAACATCGAACCTCCCCCTGCTAGATATATTCCAGTATTATATATATCTGCGGCTAATTCAGGTGGTGTTTGAGAAAGAGCCTCCATTATTGCGTCTTCAATCCTAAGTATTGACTTGTCCAAGGCCCTAGCAACTTCGCGATGGGAGACAATTACTTGTTTAGGTTTCCCAGATAATAAGTCCCTGCCCTGAACAGACATTTCTTCCGGAGGGTTATCCAAATCTTCAGTAGCGGAACCAACGTTAATCTTAATCTTTTCGGCGGTTCTTTCCCCAACATATAAGTTATGCTGTCTTCTCATATAATACACTATATCATTGGTAAATACATCTCCTGCAATCTTGACAGATTTATCACAAACTATTCCGGAAAGAGCAATAACAGCTATCTCGGTAGTACCTCCACCAATATCTACAATCATATTGCCTTTTGGTTGCTTAATATCTATTCCAATTCCAATTGCAGCAGCCATAGGCTCATGAATAAGATATACCTCTTTTCCATTTACTCTTTCCGCAGACTCTCTAACAGCTCTCATTTCAACTTCTGTTATACCCGAAGGGATACAAATTACCATCTTAAGTGCTGGAGTAACAACTTTCTTTTTTAAAGTAGGTACACTTTTAATAAGCATGCTTATCATTTGCTCAGAAGCATTGAAGTCAGCAATAACTCCATCCTTGAGAGGTCTAATCGTTTTTATATTCTCATGTGTTTTACCTTGCATCATACTAGCTTCGTGGCCTATTGCGATGACCTTATTCGTAGATCTATCGATAGCCACTATAGATGGGCTGTCTACAACAACTTTATCCTTGTGAATAATTAAAGTGTTAGCAGTTCCTAAATCAATTGCAATGTCTTCAGTAAGAAAATCAAAAAAACCCATGAAAATCTATTAATTTTTAAAAAGTAATGCAAATTTAAGAAATTAATGCTTAAAATGACGTATACCAGTAAATACCATTTTCATTTTATGTTTATTACAATACTCAATAGATAAATTGTCCTTAATCGAACCTCCAGGTTGGATGACACATTTGATGCCCTCCTTATTTGCAATTTCAACACAATCTGGGAAAGGAAAAAAAGCATCACTAGCCATTACCGCATTTTTTAGGTTAAAACCAAAACTTTTTGCTTTTTTAATAGCATGTTCTAGTGCGTCAACTCTTGAACTTTGACCCATTCCGGAGCCTAAAAGTTGAAAATTTTTAACTAGTACAATGGTATTTGATTTTGTATGTTTACTTACTTTTGATGCAAAAATTAAATCATCAATTTCCTTCTTATTTGGAATTTCTTGGGTTACATAATTTATATTTTTTTCAGAATCTGTCTTAAAATCATTTTCTTGAACTAAAAACCCGTTTAGGCAAGATCTGTAGTTTAATACTTCTTTTTTTAAAATATTGTTTCTTAAAATTATTAAGTTCTTTTTTTCTTTCAATATTTCTAAAGCTTTTTTGTTGAATTTAGGCGCAATCAATACCTCAAAAAATAACTTTTTTAGAAGTTTAGCAGTTTTGATATCTATCTCTGTATTAGAAATCAAAACCCCACCAAATGCTGAAACTGGGTCGCTCATAAGAGCACTTTTGTATGCTAATGAAATGGATTCTTTAGTTGAAATTCCACATGCATTATTATGTTTTAAAATTCCAAAAGTCGGTTTTTCTTTTTTGAATTCAGAGATTAGGTTAATAGCATTGTCAATGTCTAATAAATTATTGTAGGATAGTTTTTTACCATGGATTTGTGAAACACCTTTTTTAAAATCTCCATAAAATCTTGCATTTTGGTGTGGATTTTCACCGTATCTTAGTGGGGTGTAATTGTTAGAACTTATTTTAAGAGAACTACTTTCCATGTCTTTATTAAAGAAATTAAAAATCACCGTATCATAATTTGATGAAACATCAAACGCTTTGATAGCATATTTTTTTCTTACCTCTTGAGTAGTCTGAGCACCGGAATTTTTTAAAATTTTTAATAAATCATCATAATCAGATTTGTCAGATATGCACAAAACGTCGTTAAAATTTTTTGCAGCTGCTCTGATAAGCGAAATTCCACCAATATCAATTTTTTCAATAATTTTCTTTTCATCTTTAGTTGATTTGATTGTTTCTTCAAAAGGATATAAATCAACGATAACCAAATCAATCTGCGGAATCTCATAGTCTAATAATTCTTCTTGATCTTCTTTTTTATTTTTTCTGTTTAATATTCCCCCGAAGACTTTTGGATGCAAAGTTTTAACCCTACCACCCAATATTGAAGGGTAGGATGTAATGTCTTCTATGGGGATGTATTTAATCCCTAATTTTTCTATATATTTTCCAGTACCTCCAGTAGAATATATAATAATTTTTTTCCTCTCAAGTTCCTTAATTATAGGCTCTAAACCTTCTTTGTTGAAAACAGAAACTAGTGCTGAACGAATCTTGATTTTGGATTTCATATTATCTCTAAAATAAGTTTTTTGATATTAACTCATTAATTTGTTTTAGAAAATTTTCATCGTTTTTGTCAAAAGCGTTTATCCTCCTAGAATCGACATCTAT
>CACONV010000008.1 GCA_902628605.1 uncultured Bacteroidota bacterium | reverse complement strand
CCTTTTGGAGGAATTGGTCACAGTGGAATGGGAAAATATCATGGTAAATACTCTTTCGATGCTTTTACTCATTACAAACCATTTATTGAAAGAGGTACATGGATAGATATTCCTTTAAGATATGCACCCTACCCAAGTTCTTTTAACTGGTTAAAAAAAATCTTAAATATTTTTACTTGATTATAAAATCAGTTATCAAATAACCTAAATTTTACCTCAGAACCTTCAGTTTTTTGCACTAGATTTGAGAGAGAATCATCAGTCAATATTAAAATTTGCAAATACCCTCCAGTAACTTGACAATCAGCAGTTGCAATAATTATCTCGCCTCCCGGTGTAAATTGAACTATACCAGGAATAACGACTTTACTACTTAAATTAAAAAAATCATTTTTAAGTTCTGAGGATAACCTATACCCCATTCTATTTTGACTTTTTATAAAAAATATCTCACTTAATATTTGTTTTTTTATTTCACCAGTTATTAATCCCCAATCTGGGCCAGGCCTAGCAAATAAAGTTTTTTTGGAAAATGCATTTTCAGAAATTTTTAAGTTTATTATTTTAGAGTTGATATCTTGGGTCTTGGATATAAACTCATACTTTTCGCCATCATTAATGGATATTGATTTTGTAATAGGGTAAAAAAAAGATTTGCTGTTTAAAATTTTTGGAATCTTAAAAGTACCTTCAAATTTTAAGTAACATCTTAAACCAGCCTTTACTCGACCAACCTTTAGAATTTGTCCAGCTCGAAATGAATAAACTTTGTTATTTTCAACTGGCTCGTTATCCAAATATGAGTCAAACTTAGCTCCCGTGATAACAAACCTTGAATTGCACCTGAGTTTCAATTTTGGACCTATTAATGTACATTCAAATACTGAATCACTATCTAGCCCCGGCAACAATAAATTTGCCAGGTAAAATGAATTCAAGTCCATAGGACCTGATATAGGAACACCTAGGTGTCTGTGGGTTTTTCTTCCAGAATCTTGAATCGTAGTAAAATATCCTGATGAAATAACTTCTATCATTTAAATAATTTTAAAATCATAAACATCGAGCTCATAATCCAGCTTAATTTTTTTATAATTTTCAAGTTCAATTTCTTCAAAAATCACTTGATCAAATACATTTATATTGATTTTTAGATTAGAATCAAAATCAACTAACGGAATTGGGCAATTGCCAATACAATTCCAGCCTCCTGGACTATCTTGTGGATAAATACCAACATATTCTCCGCCAATTGCGACAGTCCCTTTACCTATTTTACTACTGGGTATTTTCTTCCTAGGTAGATGTAATTTTGATTCTAAACCAGATAAATATCCAAACCCCGGTAAAAAGCCATAATACTCGAGGGTAAATTTGTTTTTTAAAAATGTCTCTTTAAATTTTCGCGTAAGTTTTAAATCACCATCATAAAGTTTTAAAATATCATCTTGAAACGAATCATCAAAACAAATTGGAAGATGAATAGTTTTTGATTTATTATCATTCTTTTTGTTTGAATTTATACTTTCATTAATAATATCTAGAATTTCACCATGTTCTATAGCTTCTTTTAAAAACAATGTCATATTATGATTAGTAGTTACGACCTCAATAATTTTACTGTTCTTTTTTAAGGTTTGAAGAAAACCTATGAAGTTATTTGTTTTACAATCACTGAAATTAAATGTAATTGTTGTTGAGTTTAAATAATAAAATTCAGTAAGATTTAACATTTATGGATAATTGTTTTAATTCTTTAATTAGATATGAAATAATATTAATTACATTCTTGTTGTCTCCGTGAAGACAAATAGTCTGAACTTTTAACTCAATAGTTTTGTTATCTTTCGTTATAACTGAACTTTCCTTTACTAGATAAGCAACCTGATCCAATATTTTTTTTTTGCTCTCAAGAACTGAAGATGGGATTTTTCTAGATAACAAAGTTCCGTTTGAGCTATAAAGCCTGTCGCCAAAACCTTCATGAATTTGATTAACTTTTTGTGAAGTTAAAACGGTTGATAATTTACTTGATGGTTGACAGAAAACATATAAATTACCATATTCCTTAAAAACTTCAACTACAGCCTCTGCTTTTTCTAAATCATAAAACAAGTCATTGTAAAGTGCTCCGTGTGGCTTAATATGAGAAGAGTTAGCTGAAATATT
This sequence comes from uncultured Bacteroidota bacterium, assembly GCA_902628605.1. The sequence goes on along the minus strand of CACONV010000008.1, from coordinate 30,513 downwards.
GAAAAATAGATCCAATTGAAATCTAATAGAATCTTGTAACTCTTTTAATGGTATGTCAAGTGACTTCCTGCCAAAAAATTTTGTGTCTAAATAAGACGGGTGTGCACCTGTTTTAACATTGTGTTTTTCAGCTAGTTCAATGGCTTCTTTTATAGTTCTTTTGTTACCAAAGTGGCCGCCACACGCAATTGAACAAGATGATATAAAGGGCATTACAAAAGAGTCGTTACCCGTACCTTCTCCTAAATCACAATTTAAATCTATACTATACATTAAAAATTTTTAAAATACTGGACACACATAAGAAGATAAAAAATAACTCAATTAATAAAAGAATAATTTTATCAAAATCATTTGTTTTTGGAAACTCATTTGTTTTTTTATTAATTAAAATAAAAAGTAATACCCCAAGAACAGGAAGTAAAATCCCATTAGCAACTTGAGCAAACAAGATAATCTGAATCGGTAGTTTATAGATCGAAGAAAATATAAATCCAATCAAAAGGACTGAAATGGATACTAACTTGTAATAAAATCCATTTAATTTTAAATTAAAACATTCACAAAAAATAATTGCAGCTGCAATTGGAGCCGTTATTGAAGAGGTTAATCCAGCACAAAAAAACCCTAAATTAATAATCCAATTAGAAATATTTCCGTATAATGGTTCCAATAAACTACCAATTTCAGATGGATTTACAATATTAGCCCCCTGCATTGAAGCTGCAGTGACTATTATACAAATAGATATTACACCTCCTATAGTTACGGCAATTAAGGTATCAAACTTAATACTCTTAATATCTTTATACTTTTTATTTACTAGTGCTGCGTGTAAAAATAAATTGTAAGGAACTACAGTAGTACCCAATATGCCAACAACATTTAAAATATTATTTGAATTAAATCTAGGAATAAATAAACCTTTTAAAATTTCCGTAAAATCTGGCTTAGTAAGAAAAGAAGATATCAGAAAAGATAAACTCATAAATCCAACAATGAGCATCAATATATTTGATAAAATTTTGAAATTGTTTATGAAAATTAAAATTGATATAACAATGCATAGTATCATTAGCTGAATAAAATTGGAAAGATTAACAGATAATAAGTTCAGAATCCCCTTGGTACCTATAAGAGTACCTGATAAATTACCCGCTTCGTAGGCAGAATTACCTATGAAAATTGAGGAAAAAATTAAGCATGTCAATAAAATTTTTAAAATCCTATTTTTTTCATTGCTAAGAATAGTAGTAGCTAAACCCCTTTTTGAATAAAAAGATATTCTAGCAGCAATATTTTGAATAAATATTGTTATTAATGTGGAACATAAAACAGCCCACAGTAAATCAAAACCATAATTTGTACCCGTAAGTATACACATCGTTATTGTACCAGGACCGATAAAGGCAGCCGTGACTACAAAAGCAGGATTAAAAAAAAATCTCCCAATCATAAACCATAGTTGTCTAGTCCTTTACTTAGCCAATTTCTGTATTTATTTACACTAGATGTATATTGTATAGGGTAGTTAAGTATCCTTCCATTGGGATGAATTATAATGTAATATGGCTGTGAAGCGGAATTGAAATTTTGAAGCTGGAACGTTGACCACTTTTCACCAATAGTTCTAATTTTTTTAATCCTACCATCTGGAAATTTAAAAGTAAAAAGTTCTTCAGAACTAAGTTTTTTTCTATCGTCTACATAAAGCGAACTAATTATAAACCTACTTTTTAAAATATCGTAAACCTCTGGATCAGACCAGATATTTTCTTCTACTCTCCTACAATTTACACAAGCCCATCCTGTAAAATCAATTAAAATTGGTTTGTTTTGAGAATATGCTTTTTCACGAGCAGCATCAAAGTCCTTGTAACAATCCAAATTTAAGGGACAACCGTTATCATTAGAAAACAGGCTATAGAAAACAGGAGGAGTAAATCCACTAACAAATTTCAATTTATTGTCTTTGTTTAAAAGACCATTTAAAAGATATATTGAGAAGATTAAGCTAATTACACCAAACATCTTTTCAATATTAGATTTTTTTTCACCTCTACTTTTAAATAATCCAAGTAGATACATAGATAGAAGAAGAGACAAAACCAACCAAATAAAAATAAAAACTTCTCTTTTTAACAAACCCCATCCTGAAACAAGATCTGCATTTGATAAAAATTTCAATGCTAGCGCAAGTTCAATAAACCCTAACGTTATTTTGAACTTTTTCATCCAAATGCCTGATTTTGGTAAGTTTTTAATCATATTTGGAAAAAGAGCCAATATGGCAAAAGGGAGAGCTAATGAAATACCAAAACCAAGCATTCCAACTGTTAGTTGATAAGCACCTCCATTAATGGATAAAGATCCTACCAATAAAGAACCAAGTATTGGTCCAGTACATGAGAAGGAAACGAGTGCCAAGGTCAAGGCCATAAAAAAAACACCTACTATACCAGATATGGATGACTTTGACTCAGTTTTGTTTAAAAATAATACAGGTAAGGTTAACTCATAATACCCAAAAAAAGAAAATGCAAAGAATACAAATACAACAAAAAATATCAGGTTCAAAAAGACACTTGTGGATAAATCATTTAAAATTTGAGGATTTAAAGAATCGACTAGGTGAAAAGGTAAGCTTAGAGAACCATAGATTAAAATTATAAAAAAACCATACAGGATTGCATCAAAAATTCCTTTTCGATTTGATTGACTTTGTTTTATAAAAAATGAAACTGTTAGTGGAATCATTGGAAAAATACAAGGAGTTAATAGAGCAAGCAATCCACTTAAAACACCTAATAAAAAAATAGAAAAAAAAGATTGGTTTTTAAATTCAAGATTAGTAGATGAAGACAACAAATCCTTATTACTTAGATCTAGAGTCATTTCATCAATTTTTATAACATCGTATTCATTGAGCTCCTTAAGATCAGATTCTAATATTTTTCCTTCAATCGATAGGCTAAAAGGCTTGGTTCGAAATATGCACAACCTATCATCACAAACTTGGTAGGATATCTCACCTATTATGGGCTCACCTGAACTCTTTCTATAATATAATGTTTGGTAAAATTCTGCCTCATTTTTAAAAAAAGAGATGTTTTTAAAAAAATATGGGTCAAATTCATCTAACGGCTTTGATGACAACAGAAAACCTTTTTTTCTAATACTTAATGTATCTGAAAAAAAATTGACTTCGGTAGCCAAAGGTCCGTCATCATAAACTTTCGGAGAATAAAGACGCCAATTTTCGTCTATATCAGCTCGAATTGTAAGCTTTAATTCTCCATTTTTAATATCAGAAACCGCGAAATCCCATTTTACGGGCTCTTGTGAATAACAAGAAAAGGCAATTAAACAAAAAAGGAATATTTGTATTTTTTTCAACTTAATTTCAAAATTAAGGGATTTTCTTGTTTTTCACTTGCTGCAAATCTTCGATCAACTCTTTTTCCAATCACCCAGACAATTTTTTCACCAGAACAAAGCAACCATTGTTTTTCTTTATCCACAAGAGAATACTTTTCGTCCTTGAAGAACTTACTTAATTTTTTCTTTCCTTTCATTCCGGATGGATAGAAAAAATCACCCAAAATTGATTTTCTAATTATCAATTCGCTGTCTAGTTTAAATCTATCAAGAATAGCATACTCTGCTGTATCTCTTGATTGTTCGACTATTTCAATTTTTATATCCTTATTAAATGATTTTTTTTTATCCCATTTATAGAGTTCATTATATTGTTTTTGGTTTATTTTCTGCAAGATTAAATGGTCTCTATTAGAAATCAACCTGTATTTTTTTGAAGCTAAAAACTTTCCAGTCTTTGAATTAACTATAGAAAAGAGATCTTTCTCATTTAAAAAGCCAAACTCACAGAATATTTCATGGACAAAAAATTTGTTTGGTTGAAGTTTTTTTAAATCTTTCTTGTTAATTGTAAAATAATCCTCCTTTTTAATAAAATTTTCTTTTTTCCAGATTTTTATCATGTTATATAAGGCATCCTTTGACTCATTCAAATAAGTCAAGCTTTTTTTATAGTTATTAATCCAATTTGGAAATATTTTCAATAGTTCAGGTGTAATTTTGTTTCGAATTTTGTTTCTTTCGTAGTGATTTTTTGAATTGGATGAATCTTCTCTCCAAATAACTTTATTTTTGTGCGCATAAAGTTCTATATCCTTCCTTGAAAAAGTTCTTAGAGGCCTTAAAATAGGAAAATCAGGTATCCCTGTAAGACCCTTCAAACCTGAACCTCTTGATAAATTTATAAGAAATGTCTCAAACTGGTCATTCAAATTATGAGCAGTAACAATATAATTTAAGTGACGGTCTTTCAATAGATTTTTCATCCAAGAATATCTTAATTCTCTAGCAATCATTTGAATTGATTTTCCAGATCGTAAAGCCTCTTTTTTTGTGTCAAATGATTTAGAAAAAAATTTAATTGAATTTTCTTCACACTTTTCTTTAACAAATTTTTCATCTCCGATGCTTTCATCCCCCCTAAGCATAAAATTACAATGAGCCACACAAAAATCAATGTCCAATTTTTTAAAAACATCAAACAAAACCATACTGTCTATGCCTCCACTACAAGCTAAAAGAACAATATCCCCTTCCTTTAATTCATATTTTTTTATGTGTTCTTTTATTTTATTAACCATTTTTTAAAAACGAAATTCTATTATCCGAAAATCTAAAATTAAATTTTAATTTTTTTTTTTAATAATAAGATATAAATTTGCAATTAAATGAATAAATATTTTTTAAATATTAAAACGCGTACCAACCGTTCCTTTCGTCCTCTAAACTTAAGGGGATAAATTCATTTCAGCTCGTATAGAGTATTTCTAAATAAAATTTATTAACTCAGAAAAAACGAAAAGTTTAAAACTATTCAGTGAAAATATATATATCAAATATCAAACATAAAAAATTTGCAGCTCAAATAAGCAAATGCATTGACGAATCAGCTAAGATGAGGGGGACTGGTATTGCCAGAAGAACACCTGAATACATCACAAAAAAAATAGAAGCTGGTAATGCCGTTATTGCTGTTGACAAAGAGGAGTTTGCTGGTTTTTGTTATATAGAGAAATGGGGACATGGAAAATACGTTGCTCACTCAGGATTGATAGTTGCGCCAAAATTTAGAGGAAAAGGTTTAGCTAAGAAAATCAAAACTGAAATTTTTAATCTTTCTAAAAAAAAGTATCCAGATTCAAAAGTTTTTGGAATAACCACTTCTAAAACTGTAATGCGTATTAACTTTGAATTAGGATATAGGCCGGTTCCTTTTTCAGAGTTGACCGACGATCCAGAATTTTGGAAGGGCTGCAGAACTTGTGTCAATTATGATATATTAACTAGAACCGATAAAAAAATGTGCTTATGTACAGGCATGCTCAATGATAAAAAAAAGAAATAATATGAAAAACAATAAAGTTGTTCTTGCGTACAGCGGTGGACTTGACACAAGCTTTTGTCTTAAAAAACTCATTGACGAAGGGTTTGATGTTTATCCAATTCTAATTAATACAGGTGGTTTTACAAAAAGTGATCTTAAATTGATTAAGTATAATTCAAAGGTTATAGGATCTAAAAAGTTTCAATGTATTAATGCTAAAAAAGATTTTTATCAAAAAATTATTCGATTTTTAGTTTATGGAAATATTTTAAAAAACTCAACCTATCCGTTATCGGTGAGCTCAGAAAGAATTATTCAAGCGATTGAAATTATTAAATATGCAAAAAAAATTAAAGCTTCATCGGTTGCCCATGGGAGCACTGGTGCGGGTAATGATCAAGTTAGATTCGATTTAATTTTTCAAATTTTGTCAAGCGATATAAAAATTATCACTCCAATTAGAGACAATAAGATTTCTAGGGAAGAAGAAATAAGTTTTCTTAAAAAAAATGGTATTAAACTAAACTGGGATGAAAAAAAATATTCTATTAATAAAGGTCTATGGGGAACAAGTATTGGCGGAAAAGAAACACTAGGATCAAGGCATAATATTCCTGAAAATGCGTATCCTTCAAAAGTTGATAAAAATAAGGAGGAGAACATTTCTTTAACATTTAAAAAAGGAGAGATTGTAGCTGTCAACAATATCAAAGCCTCTCCAATTGAAAACATTAAAAAAATTGAAAAAATAGCAAGTAAATTTGGAGTTGGTAGGGATACTCATGTTGGAGATACAATAATTGGAATTAAGGGAAGAGTTAGTTTTGAAGCAGCTGCTCCAATTTTAATAATAAAAGCCCATCACCTTTTAGAAAAACATACGCTTACTAAGTGGCAGTTGATATACAAAGAGCAATTGTGTATAAATTACGGTTTATTGCTTCACGAAGGACAGTACCTTGACCCCGTTATGAGAGACATAGAAAAGTTTCTGATTAGTAGCCAAAAAAATGTTTCTGGTGATGTTTTTATAAAACTCAATCCATACAGGTATGAGCTTATTGGGATTAAATCAAAATTTGATCTAATGGATTCGAAATTTGGAAATTATGGCGAAATGAATAAAAAATGGTCAGCGGATGAGGTAAAAGGATTCATTAAAATACTTTCTAATCAAAATAAGATTTATCAAAAAATAAATAAAAATGATTAAAAAAATTGGAATTGTAGGAGGTTCGGGTTACACAGGGGGTGAATTAATTCGCATACTAACCAATCATCCGAATGTTGAAATTGATTTTGTTTACAGTAGAACTAACGACGGGAAAAAAATCCAAGATGTTCATTCAGACTTGATTGGAAAAGACCTTCCCCATTTTAGCAAAAAAGTAAATAAAAATATTGATGTTGTTTTCCTTTGTTTAGGACACGGGAACAGTTCAAAGTTTTTGAAAGAAAACTTTTTTTTAAAAAAAACAGTAATTATTGACTTAAGTAATGACTTCAGATTAAAAAGGAATAATTCATTTAAGGATTTAAATTTCGTTTATGGACTTCCCGAACTACAAAGAGAGAATATTAAAAAAGCTAAGGCTATTGCAAATCCTGGTTGTTTTGCCTCTTTATTGCAATTAGCTTTGTTGCCATTAGCTGAAAATGGTTTACTAGAAGAAGAAATTCATGCAAATGCAACAACTGGAAGTACTGGTGCTGGAGTTGGGATGTCTGAAACTTCTCACTTTAGCTGGAGGAACAATAACCTTTCATGGTATAAAGCATTTAATCATCAACATTTAGATGAAATAATTGAAAATATAAAATTTAGCAAAATCAATTTAATCCCCCAGAGAGGAAATTTTACCAGGGGCATTTTTCTAACGTGCTACACTAAATTCAAATATGATTTGAGCTATGCAAAAAAAATATTTGAAGATTATTACAAAGGCGAGCCTTTCACAATTATAAGTGAAAATGAAATCACATTGAAACAAGTTATAAATACAAATAATTGTGTTTTGCACCTCCACAAGTATAAAGAAAAATTGCTCATTACTGGTGCTCTTGACAATTTACTAAAAGGAGCATCGGGGCAAGCAATTCAAAATTTGAATATTATAATGGGTTGGAGTGAAAAGTTAGGTTTAGAATTCAAAGCAAATATATTTTAAAATGAAATTATTCGATGTTTATTCTCTTTTTGATGTTACACCAATAAAAGCCAAAGATGTATATGTATATGACGATGCTGGAAATGAATATTTAGATTTGTATGGTGGGCATGCAGTAATTTCTGTTGGCCATTCGCATCCATATTATGTAGAAAACATCAAAGCCCAACTTGATAAAATATCATTTTATTCAAATTCAGTAAAAAACCCCTTACAATCAGTTCTTGCTGAAAAAATCAATGAGCATGCTAATATCGAAGATTACCAGCTCTTTCTTTGTAGTAGTGGGGCAGAATCAATAGAAAATGCACTAAAACTTGCTTCTTTTCATACAAACAAAAAAAGAGTAATAGCATTTAAAAACAGTTTTCACGGAAGAACTTCTGCAGCGGTTGCAGTAACTGACAACCATAAAATAAGTTCACCTTTAAATAAACAACAAAATGTCACTTTTTTAAAACTAGATGATTATGAAAATCTTGAAATAGAACTAAAAAAGGGTGACGTATGTGCTGTGATTTTTGAAACAATTCAAGGAGTCGGTGGTCTGGACATGCCAAAAGGTGATTTTATTTGTTATATGGATAGATTATGTAAGAAGTATGGGGCATGTCTTATTGCTGACGAGGTCCAATCTGGTTTTTCTAGATCAGGCAAATTTTTTGCTTATCAGTTTAATCATATAGAACCAGATATTATCACCATGGCTAAAGGAATGGGAAATGGGTTTCCTGTAGGTGGAATTTTAATCAATTCAAAAATTAAACCCAGTATTGGTCTTTTAGGAACAACATATGGGGGAAACCATCTTGCCTGCATTGCCTCAATTTCAGTTTTGGATATTTTAAAAAATCAGAACTTACAAAAAAACGCCACCTTATTGGAATCTTATTTTAAAAATTCAATTAATTCAATGAATATTTGTGAGGTGAAGGGGAAAGGACTTATGCTTGGTCTAGAATTTGATTTTGAAGTATCCGAGCTCAGAAAAAAACTTGTTTATGAAAAAAGAATTTTCACCGGAAGCAGTAGCAATAAAAATCTTATAAGAATATTGCCACCATTGACAATTAGCAAAAAGCATCTAAATATATTTTTTGATGCATTAAAAGATATTTTATGAAAAATTTTATTTACACATCTGATATAGTTGACTTAAATAACTTTATAGATAAATCAATAGAGTTAAAGCAATTATCCAATAAGTATTCTATGATGGGAAATAATAAAACTTTGGGAATGATTTTTTTTAATCCTAGCTTAAGGACTAGGCTCAGTACTCAAAAAGCTGCTCAAAATCTAGGTATAAAAACCATTATAATGAACTTTAATGGCGAAGGATGGCCAATTGAATTTGAAGATAAAGTGGTTATGGATCAAAACAAGTCAGAACACATTAAAGAGGCTGCAAGGGTCATGTCAATCTATTGTGATTTTATCGCTGTTAGGGCCTTCCCATCTTTAGAGAGCAAAAAAGAAGACCTAGAAGATAAAGTTATAAATGGATTTAAAAGATACGCTAGTGTCCCAGTACTAAATATGGAAAGTTCAATAGCACATCCTTTGCAAGCACTAGCAGATGCGATCACAATAGAAGAGAATAAAAAAAATAACACTCCCAAAATTGTTCTCTCGTGGGCACCTCACCCAAAAGCTTTACCTCATGCCGTAGCAAATTCATTTGTTAATATAACCAAAAGAATGGATGCGAAACTTACAATTACTTACCCAGAAGGTTATGAACTTAACTCAGATATTACAAATGGAGTTTACGTTACCAATGATCAAAATGAAGCTTTCAAAAATGCTGATTTCATTTATGCAAAAAATTGGTCATCTTATAATAATTACGGTAAAGTGCTTAAAAAAGACCTTGACTGGATGATTACAAAATCAAAGATGAATTTAACTAACAATGCTAAGTTTATGCACTGTTTACCAATTAGAAGAAATGTCGTTGCATCAGACGAGGTGATTGACAGCAATAACTCCTTGATACTAAATCAAGTTGAAAATAGAATATATTCTGCCCAATCCGTTTTAAAAACAATTATTGAGAATGGATAAGTTAACAGTTTTAAAGGTTGGTGGCGCAGTCACACAAAATAAATTAATACTTGATAAATTTTTAAATAATTTAACAAAAATCAAGGGTAAAAAAATTTTAGTTCATGGAGGGGGTAGAGAGCTTGACCTTTTTCTAAAAAAGAACAATCATCCAATAAAAATGCTTAACGGTAGAAGGATTACCGATAAAAAAACCCTTGATTATGCATTAATGATTTATGCTGGTAAAATAAATAAAGAAATTGTAGCCAAACTACAATCATTAAAAATAAACTCTTTAGGTCTTTGCGGAGCAGATGCAAACTCTGTCCTATGTAAATTAAGAACTAAAAATGAATTAGATTATGGGTACGTTGGAGATATAGTTAGTATAAACTCGGTTTTTTTTAAATTAATTTTAGAGAATAATATCATACCTGTTTGCAGCTCCATAACTTATGACAAAGACGGGTTGCTATTAAACACAAACGCAGACACCATTGCTTCTGAAATTTCTTCAAATATGTCGAAAATATATGAAACTCAGTTATGGTATTGCTTCGAGGAAAAAGGTGTTTACCAAAGTGATAATAAAAAAAATATAATTCACAAATTGGATATGGCTACTTTTAAAAGTTTAAAGTCAAAGGGGGTTATTTCAAAAGGAATGATACCAAAAGTGAGTAATTGCTTTAATGGGCTTAAAAATGGGGTTTCAAAAGTACTTATTGGTTCTTTAGATGCTATGATAAAAAACGATACTTATACTGAAATTATTCCGTGATGAACAATAAAAATCAAAATAATATAGAACTTCTTAAAGATTTAATTTCTATTCCTTCATTTTCAGGAAAAGAGAATAAAAGTGCAGACAGAATTGAGAATTGGTTTAGAGAAAACGGAATAAAATGCAGTAGACATAAAAACAATATATATGCATTTAACAAATATTATAATAAAGAGAAAAAAACACTTCTTTTAAATTCTCATCACGACACGGTAAAACCTAACGAAGGTTATACTAAAGACCCCTACAACCCTGAGGTGTCTAATGGTAAAATATATGGTCTAGGAAGTAATGATGCTGGGGGAGCTCTAGTAACTTTACTTAATACATTTAAGGATTTTTATGATAATAAAAACTTAAAAGTAAACTTAATAATTGCTGCCACTGGTGAAGAAGAAAATTCTGGGCCTAATGGACTCAAAAGCCTACTTAGACAAATACCCCCAATTGATTTTGCTATTGTAGGAGAGCCAACTTTAATGAAAGCTGCTGTTGCAGAAAAAGGATTGGTTGTTTTTGATTGTATTATTAGAGGAACAGCTTCTCATGCAGCTCATCCGAATCCCAAAAACCCAATTTTAAAAATACCAGATATTATAAAATCTATTGAAAAAATTAAATTCAAAAAGGTATCTAAACTTCTCGGACCTGTAAAATTGACCATTACTCAAATAAATGCGGGAAATCAACACAATGTCGTTCCATCATCCGTTGAAATGGTCTTAGATGTAAGAGTAAACGAACTATACACCAATGAAGAAGTAGTAGAGTTAATTAAAGAAAATGTAAACGCCGATGTTTACCCAAGATCAGTGAATTTAAATTCATCTTCAATTTCAAATAACCACCCAATTGTCAAAGCGGTAAATGAAATTGGTATTCCTGTTTATGGCTCTCCTACTCTTTCAGATCAGACAAAATTATCATGTCCATCCATAAAAATTGGGCCAGGTGACTCATCTAGATCACACACAGCCAACGAATTCATTTACACCGATGAAATTAAGAGAGGTTGCGAAATAATGAAAAAACTAATTGAAAAATTACTGCTATGAATATGTGGGGAAAAAATAAAAAAGAAGACAATAATATTAAGAATTTTACTGTTGGCGAAGATAGACATTACGATCTTTATTTGGCTGAATTCGACTGTGAAGGTTCTATAGCTCATGCAAAAATGCTATCAAAAACTGGGTTTTTATCGTCTGAGGAGGAGAAAAAAATTATAGAAGTTCTTCAAGAAATCAAACAGCATGCAAAAGCTGGGAACTTTACAATAGAAAATGATTTTGAAGACATACATTCAAAGATTGAATCTATATTAATTAAAAAACTTGGAGAAACAGGAAAGAAAATACATACTGCGAGATCCAGAAACGACCAAATTCTTACATGTCTAAATTTATATTTTAAAAGTGAGATAAAATCAATCAAAAAATTAATGATTCAATTCTTTGATAAACTTTTAGTTTTGGCAGAAAAATATCAAAGTGATTTCATGCCAGGTTATACTCATCTTCAAGCTGCCATGCCGTCTTCATTTGGACTTTGGTTTTCGGCTTATGCAGAAACACTTATAGATGATTTACTTTTATTAGATACCGCCTACAAAACAGCTGATCAAAGCCCATTAGGTAGTGCTGCTGGTTTTGGAACCTCGTTTCCTATTGATAGAAATTTTACAAAAGATGAATTGAATTTTAAACACTTAAAAGTGAACTCGCTGGCTTCTCAGATATCAAGGGGTAAAATTGAAAAATCAATTTCGTTTTTTCTTAGCAGTTTTGGGTCAACTATTTCCAAATTTTGCATGGATATCTGTCTATATATGGGTCAAGACTTCTCTTTTATCAGCTTTCCAGACAACCTTACAACTGGTTCAAGTATAATGCCGCATAAAAAAAATCCTGACTTGTTTGAAATAATTAGAGCAAAAGGAATGAAATTACAGAACGTGAATACTGAGATTTCTTTAATAAGTTCAAGTCTTCCAAGTGGATATCACAGGGATTTTCAAATAATTAAAAAAACTATAATTGATAGTATAGAGGAAACCAAAGAGATTTTAGATGTTATATGTAGTGTAATTCCTAAAATTAAAATCAATAAAAAATTAGAACTAAATGACAAATATGCATATATATTCAGTGTAAATAATTTAAACGAAAAGGTACAAGATGGTAATTCATTTAGAGATGCATACATAGATTTGAAGAAAGAGATCAATGAAGGAAATTACGAGCCACTTAAAGATGCTCAATATTCGCACATTGGGAGCATAGGAAACTTAAGTATAGATAAAATAAGAGAAAAAATGAAAAGTTTAATTGATTATATCGTTTAGGGTATTTAATTTTCTAACAGTAATAAAGATGTAAATATTATGCTTCAATTGTGAAAAATTATCAAATAGTTGGGATAGAGAGGAAGAGTGCTACGTATTTAATGAAAGTCCAAAAAAAGGGATTAAATTTGATTTATAATTTAATAAAAAATAATTTGGCGATCACAAATATTAAAGATGGTGTAATTCGTGAGTCAAGTATGGGTGATGATCATCCAATTGTTTGGACTGTGTGGGCTGCTGATAAATCCGCTAAATGAAATTAATTTCAATCAAATATGAAGGGGCCTGTTTTCACTAGCTGCTAAAGCGGCTTCCTTAACTGCTTCAGCATATGTTGGGTGTGAATGACTCATTCTAGCAATATCCTCAGCAGAGGCTCTAAATTCCATTGCAGTTACGGCCTCAGATATTAAGTCAGCTACCCTAGGACCAACCATATGGACGCCAAGTACTTCGTCAGTGGACTTATCGGCAAGTATTTTTACAAAACCATCCGTATGCATACTGGCTCTTGCTCTCCCAAGCGCACGCATAGGAAATTGACCTGTTTTATAATCAACTCCCAAACTTTTTAGCTCCTCCTCTGTTTTGCCCACAGATGCTGCCTCAGGCCATGTATATATAACGTTAGGAATGAGATTATAATCAATGTGAGGTTTTTGGCCAGCTAAAATTTCTGCTACCATTACACCTTCCTCTTCAGCTTTGTGAGCTAACATAGTTCCACGAACTACATCTCCTATGGCATAAATATTTGATTCTGAAGTTTGCAAATAATCATTAACCTCAATTTGCCCATTTTGATTTAAAGTAATATTTACATTTCCAAGTCCTAGATTTTCTGTGTACGGCTTTCTTCCAACCGATACTAAACAATAATCAGCTGTTAATGACATCTCCTGGTCTTTACCATCTAATGCTTTAACATGAACGTTTTTTCCTACCCTTTCAACTTTATTAACCTTATGATTTAGATAAAATTTGAAACCATGTTTCTTAAATACCTTTGTTAATTCGCGTGATATTGAACTATCCATGAGAGGAGTAATTCGATCAGCATATTCTATGACTGAGATTTCGGAACCAAGTCTATTGTATACTTGACCAAGTTCCAAACCTATAACCCCACCGCCAATGATTATAATATTTTTAGGTATTTCTTCAAGTTTTAATGCCTCAGTTGAAGTTATAATTCTTTCCTTATCAATATCAATAAATGGTAAATTTGAGGGTTTAGAGCCGGTAGCTATTATAAAATTTTTTGAGTAAATTTTCTCCTTGCTACCACTCAAAAGAATACTTTCCTTATCGTCAAATGTAGCATGTCCATAAAAAACTTTTATTTTATTTTTATCCATTAGATAGTTTATTCCTTTAGTTGTGTCTTCAACTACCTTAGATTTTCTGGAAATCATTTTTTCAAAATTGATTTTTATTCCTTTTGGAACCTCAATTCCATGGGCATCAAAATTATTTATAAGCTCCTCATAGTGATGAGAAGAATCTAGTAATGATTTTGATGGAATACATCCAACATTTAAACATGTACCCCCAAGGGTTTTGTATTTTTCAACTAAAGCTGTTTTCATACCTAGTTGAGCGCATCTAATCGCGGCTACATATCCTCCAGGACCAGAACCTATTACCGCAACATCAAACTTTTCCATAGATTATATTTATCTATAAAATTAAATGATTCTAATTATTTTTAAATCTTATTATTAAAATTTATTTTATAAATAATTTAAATACATTAAGTTTAATTATTAATGAAAGAAAATAAAACAGAAATCGGCATTATAGCTTCGATTTTACCGTTAATAATACTAATTATTTTACTTGCAGTAAATGTTGGAATTTATGGAGATGATTCTTTAAACGGATCTAATCAATTTATTTTACTTGTTGGCGCTTTTATAGCAGCTATAATCGGGTATTTTCACAAGGTTAGCTATAAAAAAATAATTAATTCAATTAGTAAAAGTGTAAAAGCTACAACTTCTCCAATATTAATTTTACTTTTTGTTGGTGCATTGGCTGGATCATGGTTGATAAGTGGAATTATTCCTGCTATGATATACTATGGACTTCAAATTTTTCATCCGCTATTTTTTCTGCCTGCATGTGTAATTATTTGTGCAATTATATCAATTTCAACTGGCAGTAGTTGGACTACATCGGCAACAATTGGAATTGCTCTTGTTGGAATAGGAAGAGCAATGGAAATTAATACTGGAATTGTTGCTGGAGCGATTATTTCTGGAGCATATTTTGGAGATAAATTATCACCACTAAGTGATACTACCAATTTGGCTGCGGCAATGGCAAACTCGAATCTTTTTAATCACATAAGATATATGACACTTACTACAGTACCAAGTATCATAATTTCTCTTTTATTTTTTATATCAATTGGTTTTTTTCAGACAACTACAGAAGATGTTAATAATATATCTTTAGTTAATTCCATAGATGAAAAATTCTTAATAAGCCCTATTTTATTTACTGTTCCTGTTCTAGTAATAGCTATGATTTTAAAAAAAACACCTCCATTAATTGCCCTGATGACAGGAACTATTTTAGCTGCACTATTTGCACTGGTTTTTCAACCAAATATTGTTCTTGAAATAACAAATTCAAATAAACTGACATTAAATTCAGCTTACAGAGGAATAATTGATGCGATAACTATTGAAACGAACATAAAATCATCAAATGAAATTTTAGCAGAATTATTTAAGTCTGGCGGAATGAAAGGTATGTTAGGTACAATATGGCTAATCATTTGTGCTATGGTATTTGGTGGTGTAATGGATGCCATTGGAGCACTCAAAAAAATCAGCGAGAAACTTCTTGAAAAAGCAGAAAACACATTTCAGTTGATTTTTAGTACCTCAGCATCCTGCCTTACTGTCAATTTAACTGCTTCCGATCAATACTTGTCAATTGTTGTCCCCGGGAAAATGTTTCAAAAAGCATATCAAAAAAGAAATTTAGCAACCGAAAATCTTAGTAGAACATTAGAAGATTCTGGTACCGTAACTTCTGTACTAATTCCCTGGAATACTTGTGGAGCTTACCAGTCAAGTGTTCTTGGTGTTTCTGTTATTGATTATTTCGCTTATGCTGTATTTAATTTGATATCTCCATTTGTTACTCTTATTTACGCTTATTTTGGAATAAAAATTAAAAAACTGATTCCCTAATAATCAATTTAACCAATTCGGTTAATAGGATAAACATTCATTTATTTTGAAGTCAATATTTTGTAAATTTGATATTAATAAAAATAATCCTCGAAACAATACTTATACCTAGGTGTCAAAAACAACAAGCGAAGCAAATAATAATAAAAAACGTTCTAGGGAAATCCTTTTTGGATCTTTTCTGATAATTATATCTTTTCTTCTTTTTATATCACTGTCATCTTATTTTTTTACATGGGAATACGATCAAAGTAACATTAACAAGATTTTTGATAGAGATATTGATTCTAAAAATATACTAAAAAAAATAGGATCTGAAATTAGCCACATATTTGTATACGAAGGGTTTGGTGCTTCTTCATTAATTTTTCCATTATTACTATGTATTACTGGTCTTTCACTTTTTTTTGAATTTAAAAAACTAAACATTCTAAGCACATGGAGTTGGGGACTATTCTATATAATTTTATTGTCACTTATATTTAGTCAAATTAAAATAGTTTTTCCATTTCTAGGTGGTACCGTAGGATACGAAATAAGCGATTTTATAATAGATTATACTGGTATTATTGGGTTTTGGTCGATTGTTTTATTTCTTACTTTATTTTCTTTAGTTATTCATTTTAAAATTTTACCAAAAAAAGTTACAGTAGATTTTTTGAATCAAGAAAAAAAAGATGATGAATCTGATGAAATAGAAGGTGATAATTTTGTAAATGAATCCGATGATTTTAATTCTGAAAATTTAGCTCATGACGAGGTACATACAAAAATCGAAGTTGATTCCAATAATTTAAACAAGACCCATGAGAAAGCAGAAGACGTCGTTATGGAAATATCCAAAAATAAAGAAGAAGCAACAGTAGACGATGTTTCTGCAAATCTTGTTAAAAAATATGGAGAATTTGACCCTACTCTAGAACTTAGTGGATTTAGGTCTCCTGGTTTAGACCAATTGAAAGATTATGGAAGTGGATCCATTCAAATCGATGAAAAAGAACTTGAATCGAATAAAAATACAATCATTGAAACTCTCAGAAATTATAAAATTGAAATTGCAAAAATTAAAGCCAATATAGGTCCAACGGTCACTCTTTATGAAATAGTTCCCGCTGCGGGAATAAGGATTTCTAAAATTAAAAATTTGGAAGATGATATAGCTCTGTCTCTTTCAGCACTTGGGATTAGAATAATTGCTCCGATTCCAGGAAAAGGAACTGTAGGTATTGAAGTTCCAAATAATAATCCCACAATTGTATCGATGAAATCTGTAGTATCGTCTAAAAAATTTCAAAATGCAGAAATGGAATTACCAATAGCTTTCGGTAAAACTATAAGTAATGAGACCTTTACTGTGGATTTGGTTAAAATGCCACATCTACTTATGGCAGGAGCAACTGGTCAAGGAAAATCCGTTGGATTAAATGTTATTTTAACTTCTCTCCTTTATAAAAAACATCCATCGGAAGTCAAATTCATCCTTGTGGACCCAAAAAAAGTTGAATTAAATATTTATAGTAAAATTGAAAGACATTATTTAGCAAAATTGCCTAATTCAGAGGAATCTATAATTACTGATAACAAAAAAGTAATATATACTTTAAACTCTCTTTGTATAGAGATGGATAATAGATATGAATTATTAAAAAATGCAATGTGTAGAAACATTAGAGAATACAATCAAAAATATAAATCAAGAAAGTTAAACCCCGATAATGGACATAGATTCCTACCCTATGTTGTCTTGGTTGTTGACGAATTCGCAGATTTAATTATGAGTGCTGGAAAAGAAGTTGAAACACCAATTGCAAGATTGGCTCAACTAGCAAGAGCAATTGGTATTCATTTAATTATAGCTACCCAAAGACCATCTGTAAATGTAATAACCGGAATTATAAAAGCAAATTTCCCAGCAAGAATAGCATTTAGAGTTACCTCAAAAATTGACTCAAGAACTATTTTAGATGTAAGTGGAGCTGATCAGTTAATTGGAAGGGGAGATATGCTTTACACGCAAGGAAATGAACTTGTAAGAATTCAATGTGCATTTGTAGACACACCGGAGGTTGAGAAAATTTCTGAATTTATAGGAGTACAAAAAGGCTATCCAGACGCTCATTTACTTCCAGAGTTTTCCGGAGAAGAAAATGAAATATATGGAATTGGTATTGAAGATAGAGATGAATTATTTGAAGAAGCAGCTAAAGTTATTGTTGTCGCTCAACAGGGCTCCGCTTCACTAATTCAAAGAAAATTAAAATTAGGCTATAATAGAGCAGGTAGAATTATCGACCAAATGGAGGCTGCGGGAATAGTTGGACCTTTCGAAGGGAGTAAAGCTAGACAGGTATTGATACCAGATTTAAATACACTAGATCAATTTTTAAAGAATGATAACTAAAATAAATATTTTAATAAATTTTTTTCTAATACAAATAATATCAATTTATTTCGTATTAGGTCAGGGTCACGAAGAATCAAGATTGCTTCTCGATAAAGTTTCTAAAAATTTGCTTAGTAAAGAAAATATGAATTTTGAGTTTACATACAAACTTGAAAATAGCAAAGAAAAAATAACTCAAGAAATTGAGGGTAATGCACAAATTTCCGGAGAAAAATATAAATTGAATTTTATGGATATTGAGCAAATTTATGATGGGTACAGGACTTATACCATAGTTCCTGAAAATGAAGAAATAAACATAGAATCGGGAGATGGAAACTCAGATTTAATGATTAAACCAACCAACTTAATAACTTTTTACACAAATGGATATGGGTACGAGTGGGATATAAAACAAAGAGTGCTAGGCAGAACAATTCAATATGTCAAATTACTACCCATCAAAGAAGATAGCGACGTAAAATATCTTTTGATTGGAGTTGATATTAATAATTTAAATCTTTTTAAAATAATAGAAATTGGAAAGAATGGTACGAACACAACTTTAAAAATAAAGAATCAATCGTATAACATCATACTTCCTAAGAATCATTTTAATTTTAACCCTGAATTATACAAAGACTATTTTATAAATGAAGATTCTTAATTTATATATTTTAAAAGCGTACATAAGTAGACTTATTTCTGTGTTTGTTGTATTAATGTTAATTTTTATTATTCAAACTTTTTGGCTCTTTATTGATGAATTTGCTGGTAAAGGTTTAGATTCTGAAACAATTTTCAAGTTTTTGATTTATTACACTCCAAAATTATTTCCATTAGTTTTTCCCTTATCAGTTTTACTTTCATCTATTATGACATACGGTACTTTAGCTGAAAATAATGAATTTACAGCGATGAAATCAAGTGGGATTTCTCTTCAAAATTCAATGAAATTTTTGATTATTTTTCACCTGTTCTTAGGCTTCGGCAGTTATTATTTTTCAAATTATATTATTCCTTTAGGAGAGTTTAAATATTACAATTTGAGAAGAAATTTAGCTAAGCTAAAGCCAGCGTTAGCGATTTCGGAAGGTGTTTTCAATGAAATTGGCGAAATTAATATAAAGGTTTCGAAAAAATTTGGAGAGGACAATCGTTTTCTTGAAGATGTAATTATTCATGAAAAGTCTCCTGATAACAAGAATAGAGTTGTTATCAAGGCAAAAAGTGGTGAACTGGTCTCGGCAAGTATTGACCAAGAGTTAAAATTAATTCTTTTTAATGGTAATAGATATGAGGAGATTTATACAAAAAAACCTGACGAGAAATTAAGATACCAACATGCCAAAGTTTCATTTGAAAAATATGTTATGAATATAGACTTGTCTAATTTTAACAATGTTGATTTAGCCGAAGAGAAATACACAAGTACGTATAAAATGCAAAAAGTAAATGATCTTTACGTAAGTATTGATTCTTTACAAAAAAAATTTAGTGATTCTAAAAATACTTATGCAGAAAATTTAATTAAAACAAGGATTAATATAAATCCAAAACTAGTTGATTTAAATCAAAAAAAATCAGCGAGGATAAGTTCTATCTATTGTGAAAATCCGAATCCGCTGACTTTAATCATTGATCCTAATTATAATCAACACGTTCTCACTTTGAATAGAGCTTCCAATAATGTAAAAACTATTATTAGAAACTTAGAATCAAAAAAAAGAGTTTTCTTTTCAAACCAAAAGGTTATAAACCTTCATAAAACGACTTTAAATGGAAGATATACACTTGGATTTAGCGTTTTTTTCCTATTTATTATCGGTGCTTCTTTAGGAGCAATTATAAGAAAAGGTGGTTTAGGTTTACCAATTGTATTAGCTATACTTATTTTCTTAACCTATCATTATATAGGGCTATTTGGGAAAAATGCAGCCGAAGATAATACTGTTTCACCTCTATTAGGTAGTTGGATAGATGTTATAATTATTATCCCTTTTGCTATTTACTTAGTAAATAGAGCAACAAATGATAGGGGTTTAGTGAATTATAATTTTATTTTTAATCCTTTATCAGATGTTTTTGAGAAAATTAAGAAAAAAGTCAGATGAGTAAAAAAGAAAAAATAAAGCTCGATAATATTGAAGATGCCATTGAATCAGTGAGAAAAGGAGAGGTTATTATTGTCGTTGATGACGAAAACAGGGAAAATGAAGGAGATTTTCTTGCCGCGGCCGAAAAAATTACTCCCAAAATAATAAACTTTATGGCAAAAGAAGGTCGAGGTTTAATTTGTGTTCCTTTGTCAGAAAAAAGGTGTAAAGAAATTAAATTAAACCGCATGGTTTCAAATAGCGCAGATCCGATGGGAACAGCTTTTACAATATCTGTCGATCTTAAAGGAAAAGGAGTCACAACAGGTATTTCTGCAAAAGATAGAGCATTAACCATAAAAGCTCTTGTGGATGATAATACAAAATCCAATGATTTTTCAAAACCTGGGCACATATTTCCTCTCATAGGGAAAGAAGGTGGTGTTTTGAGAAGAACAGGACATACTGAAGCCGCAATAGATTTTGCTAGATTAGCCGGAATGAAACCTGCTGGGGTTATAGTTGAAATAATGAATGAAGATGGTTCAATGGCAAGACTCCCAGAGTTATATAAAGTATCAAAGAAGTTTGGATTAAAGATAGTTTCTATTGAAGACCTTGTAGCTTACAGAATGGAACATGATAGCTTGATAATTAAACGTGAAGATACTTTTTTAAATACCCGATTTGGTGAGTTCAGACTTAGAGCATATCAACAAACCACAAATGATCAAGTTCATTTAGCGTTAACAAAAGGTACAATGTCTAAAAACGAATCTACTTTAGTAAGAATAAACTCTTCACAAAGCAGAAATGATCTATTAAGTTTATTAATGGGAACAAAGGAGGAAGAAATCGATAAAGTCTTTTCATTAATAAATAAAGAAGGTAAAGGGGCTGTTATTTTTATCAACCAGCCTGCAAAATCTGAGAATTTGTTAGCTAGACTGAAGAAAATAAAAAAATCAAAAAATAAAAATGATAAAATACCAAGGCTCAAAATGGACTCAAGGGACTTTGGTATTGGGGCACAAATTTTACATGATTTATCAATAAGAAAATTAAAAGTTATAACCAATACAAAACAAAAACCAAGAGTAGGAATTACTGGATATGGGCTTGAAATTGTGGAATATGTAAAATTTTAAAAAAACCACAATTTCACAGCCATTACACTAACAGCTATAAAAAGAATCTGTTTAATTACCCCCTCTCCCCTTTCAACTGACCATCTGCTTGACCACCAAGCACCTATTGAACTACCCAGAGCTAGTATAAATCCTAATTTCCAATCGACCGCATTGTTAAAAGCAAAAAGGAAGAGTGCGCCTGAGCTATATATTAAAACAAGTAATACTTTGGTTGCGTTTGTTTTAACAAGGGGTAATCTATTTACTTGATTTAAAAAAAACATGATAATAAAACCTATCCCGGCATTAATAAAACCTCCATATACTCCTATAAAGAAAAATGCCACTAGGCTTAAAAATAAATACTTCCCAGATGTTCTTTCAGGTAAATTATCTTTAAATGATTTTTTTCTTATTAGCATGATTAAAACCATTGTAACCATTACTACAGATAAAATCTTGTTAAATAAATATGGATTAATATCTATTGCTATTTGAGCACCTATTAATGCACCTATCAAAGAAGACAAACCTAAATATATGCTGAAGGGATAGGAGGATATTCCTTTTGAATGATATCCTGCAGTTCCAAAAATTGATTGTATCAAAAGACCAACCCGGTTTGTTCCGTTAGCAATATTAGGCGGCAAACCAGAGAATATAAGAATTGGTAAGGTTAAGAGAGAACCACCTCCCGCGAGGGTATTTATAATCCCTGCTATTAAACCCGATATAAAAATGATAATATATAAAAAAGTACTGTCCAAAATTAATTTCAAATTTATTGATAACATACAAAAAAGTTTTAAACTTCCACTAAGCAGACTATATTTGTACCTCTATGGAGAAATGGCAGAGTGGTCGAATGCGGCAGTCTTGAAAACTGTTGAGGGTCACACCTCCGGGGGTTCGAATCCCTCTTTCTCCGCATTTAAATTCCCTAATGTGTTAATTATAAATGTGTTAGGGTTTTTTATTATATATATTTGTAGCATGATTGTAAAATAATTAATCTGAAAAAGTTTGTTCAAATATTAAAATTTATAGTAGTCAACAAGATTTTCTTTTTTTTGTTTACATCAATATTTGCTTTTGTTAGTTGCCAGCAGAGCAACGAAAAAATAAATAATCAGTGGGATGATTTTGTTGAATTTAGAAAAGGGAATATTCCATTAATTATAGTAGCCCCTCACGGAGGAGATTTAAAACCAAAATGGATAGAAAATAGAGATTGTCAGGGTTCTGTAATTACAAAAGACCTTTATACCTTAGATATAGCTTTTCAAATTGAAAATGAATTAAACAAAATGGGGTATCAACCATTTATAGTATACGCAAAAATTCACCGAATTAAGATAGACCTTAATCGTTCATTACAAACGTCACATTGTGAGGACGACACATCAAATGAATTATGGCAATTATTTCACGATCAAATCTTCACTTTCCGTCAAGAGATTATAAATAATTATAATCGAGGTCTTTTAATAGATATTCACGGGCACGGGCACCCTATTCAACGTATAGAATTAGGATATCTGATTACAAGTCAAAAATTAAGAGAAATGTCTAGCGATGAAACTTTCATACAACATTATGAAACCTCTATCAATAGTCTAATTGAAAACCACCCAGAAAATAAAAATTTAGGTGACTTACTTTTTGGAGATAATGCTCTTGGGAGTCTTTTGTCAAAAAATGGATTTCCAACTGTTCCATCTTCTACAGACCGTGCCCCTAAATCTGGTGAGCCATTTTTTTCAGGAGGAACAAATACTAAAAATTATGGATCAAAATACCAAAATGGTGTTGATGCAATCCAACTTGAACTAAACAGAAATGGTCTTCGTCAAAATAGTGAAGACAGAGAAAGATTTTCAAAAGTATTTGCAAAAATTTTAATTGATTATATGATGTTCCATTATTCAGACATTTTTCCTTCTAATTAGAATCAAATACTATCTCATCAGCAATTAATTGACATTTTTTAGCCATTTTTTCTTCAACAATAAAATAATATATGTCCTTTTCGTTATTATTTTTTTCAAAAACTCTTCTTGGAAATCCCAACGAAGATTGATTACTAATTTTGCTAAATATAACACACGCTGCCAAATAACTTCCAATGGGATTTGGATGTTTATTGTCCGAAGTAAACAAAGTTTGATTAGGAAATCTTAATTGAAATAAATCAAATGCTCTGCCTACAGGTAAAATATTAAAATCTAAAGATGGTTTAATATTTTCTAATTTGTCTTCAATAATCTTTGAAGAAGGAGTTGATAAATTATTATTTTTCAAAATATTTGGATAGCTCCACGTAGCATATAGAAATTTTCTAGAATTATGGTTAGCTATTTTATGCATCAATTTTAAATATTTTTGCGTCGTATCTATTGCCACAAGTGGATAATTACTGTATTCCTGAAAGATTAAATGGGTATACGCATTGTTTTTAATTTTATCGACACTATTTAATCCCTTTTCACTATTCCAGTGGTGCTTAAAGGAAGCTCCTCCTGCAGTAGACTGATGAACTTCCCAGTTTAATCCTTTATATTTTGAAAATTGTTCAATCGTCATCGGTAAATTATAGTAAAACGTAAAACTGTTTCCTATCATTAGCAATTTTACCTTTTCTTGGGTAAATCCAAAAGAAAAAATAAAAAATACTAAAAAAAAGAAGCATTTATTCTTCATTGGATGGAAAATATTCCGTTGTCCCTTCCCAGTCAGGATCGGCACATCCAATCCACTTTTGACCTCTTAATGCTATTGCATGAACGCGACCAAATCGGGCAATTTCATCAATATATTTAATTGGTAATTTTTTATCTACAAATGAAGCATTTAATTTTTCAATCCCGTCGTGATTTTCAACCCACAGACTATCATTATAAGGATATACACGAGGTAATTTTAATGAAGTTTCTAAAGAATGGTTTTGACGAAAATAACGATCCGTTACTTGAGTAATTGCAGGAATGATGCGACTTCCCCCGGCAGCTCCAAGTGCCAACAAGATTTTCCCATTTTTCTCTATTAGAGTTGGAGAAATATGTGAATTTGCGCGATCGCCAGGTTTGTAGTTTCCAAGATAACCTCCTAACGTTACGGCATACAAAAATCCCAATCCTTTGGAGGCAACTTTTGAACCCATAGTTGGTCCTATCGTCTGAGTTAATACTACCACATTACCCCATTTGTCAGCGGTCGTTAAATGCGTTGTATGACCATCAATCGATGTCCATGAAGTAGGCATTTCACCAGCAAATGATACTATTTCCTCTTGTTTACTAAATATTTCATTTGCTAACTGCTTCGCTTTTTCATAAGAAATGATTTCTTTTAATTTAATTGAATCAGTTTGCAAATCCCTAAACTGGTATGCTTTTTCAGTAACTCTTCCGTGTTGTATGGCCCATTCATTTTCATTTTCTGGCAGTTTTAAATGATCTAGAGTTTGAAGAATTTGAATAGTTATAGCACCAAATGATGGTAGAAATAGACTATGAATATTTTTTTCACCGTATTTACCTGTTAGGATTTTACTTTCTAGAGCTTTATAGTTTTTCAAATCTTCTAAGCTCAATACAGAACCGTTAGATTGAAGATCCTCAACTATTTTATTTGCAATTTTCCCTTCGTAAAAACCAGCCTTTCCATTGTTGGCAATAGATTCTAAAACTTTTGCCAAATCATTTTGTACAAATAAATCACCTGCTTTGTAACTTAGAGAATCATTAATCATAAAATGGTGACGTGTTCCCTCAAATTCTTGTAATTCATCTTTCACACTTTGTTGACGATTTGCCTCCCCTGGGAGTAATATAAATCCCTCTTTTGCATATTTTATAGCAGGTGCGATAACTTCGTCTAGTGGTAAATTCCCTTTTCCCTCATGCAAAGAAAGAAGACCAGCTACAACTCCAGGTATTCCAATAGTAGGATAACCGTATTTAAACTTCTCATTGTTATCTACATAATTTCCAGGAACCTCAGTTGATCCGTCAATACCTGCAATAGTTCCTTCTGAAGATTTATATATAACCTGAATTCTACCACCAAGTCCACTCATGCTTGGCTCCACTACTGATAAAATAAAAGCAGCAGCAACAGAAGCATCAAATGCATTTCCACCTTTCTTATAAATTTCTTTCCCAGTTTTAGAAGCAAGGGGATGTGCGGAAGATATTACAGAGTTTTTAAAAGGGGTTTGACTTGTTTTTTCACAAGAAAGGAAAAATAAAATAAGAACAGTAAGCAGACCTTTACTTGTCGATAAAGTCATATCCCAAAAATTAGCTTTAAAAAAAATTAGGGTTTGAATAAGTCAAACCCTAATTTATATTAATCTATTGATTAACAGGTGTTTTTACAAAAATCCCAGGATCTTCAGCTGGTGCATTTGAATTTGAATTCAATTCATTTTGTGCGTAAGGCATTCTTTCGGGCTTACGGGTATTGTCTGCGTCAACCATTATATAAGGAACAGCAATCGCACTATCCGACTTACGTAACCTACGTGCGTCATTATAAGGCATATGCATTCCAAAGCCTGATACGTAACGTTCCTCCATGACCTCACGAAGAAAAGCATTGTCAGCACTAATACCATCAGCATTTTCTATTCCACCTGAATCGAAGTCTGCCGCTACAAAAGGCTCATAATTGTAGGTTAACCCAGAAAAGCTGGAATTAAGATGACCACCACTGTTAAGCCAAGCACGAACGTCGTTTAGATGAGGAAGACCGGCAGCAACACCACCAGACCTACCTGCAGCTTCAGCCATAATGAGTTTATTTTCAAAATAAGTTACCATATTTTGAGGCTCACGTTCTTCTACAATTCCTGCGTTAGAGCTACCTGAAGCATCAATCATATAATAGGCTCTACGAGCTGTCTCATCGGTTTTTGCATGATTTCTAGATAATGCGTTTGTAGCATCCAAGATTTGAAGTAAATAACTTTCTGTTCCATCATCAGAGTTATTACCTAAATCACCTGCTCTTGAACCTGCAAGGATAGTCCAGAAAAGATTTGTGTCACCAGAAACAGAACTCCCTGGTCTATATCTCATATCACCACTAGCATTAGAGATACCACTTTGGGCAGCTGTCAATGCATTTGAGTAGTCTTTTTGATGAAGATAAAATCTTGCTTTTAATGTATTTGCAGCAGCAATCCATTTAGCTTTATCACCTCCAAATAAAATATCTTCTGGAATCTGGCCAGCAGGAGCACTACCAAGTGTTGCTATTCCCTCATCCAGTCTTGCTATTGCTTGTGCATAGACTTGAACTTGTGGATCAAATACTGGATCCTCAATTTCAGAATTTCCTGCCTCAGAATATGGAATATCACCCCAAAGAGATGCACCAGTTCCATAAGCATGTCCTTCAATAATCATCGCAATACCACGAAGAAGTTCACTATCTGAATTTTCAATAATGTATCTCATGTTAGTTGTTACACCAACATATAAATGTCTCCATTCATCGTTTGCTTCTCCAGTAGATAAGTTATAGCCATAAATATTTGAATATAAAGCAGCAAATCCAACAAGTTGTCCGGAATACATACCACTCACACGGTTTAAATGACCACATTGTAATTGAATGTTTGCTAACTCACCGCCCGTTAAAAATAAACGCTCTTCAACATCTGAAAGAGTCAAATCATTTGGGTTTTCATTAATTCCTTCTACGATATCCTCACATGAATGTGCTATCAAAATCAATGAAAAGAAAACTAAAATTTTATATATATTTTTCATGTTTACCATTTTAAAAGTTAAAGGTTACGCCCAATAATGTTGACTGGGTTTGAGGATTCGTAAAATAATCTAAACCGAGTGCGTTACCCGTGCCATATTGGTTCACCTCCGGGTCTATACCTGGAATATTATTTATGTTAATTAAATTTCTACCTGTTAACGTGAATCGAACACTGCTTAGTCCGATTGAGGACTTTAAACTTGGGGAATCTAAAGTATAACTTAGGGATATTTCTCTCAGCTTAGTCCATGTCGCATCATAGATAGAAAAGTTGTAGGCTTGGTTATCACCAAATCCCCCCCCTATACTTCTTCTATACCACTGCTCGTCAAGTAGTACGTTTCCACCACCAAAATTCTTAACATTTCCTCGAATGGTCGTACCAGCAGGAAATGTAGTTCCTTTAACATTGACCAGAGGCTCTGTTAAAGTTATTCTATTTGCAGTTTCAGTAGTTGTTCCAAAACGCTTAAGAACGTGCAATGTACGTGGTGAAAATTCACCACCTTGAGAGTGTTCTAAAACAACGTTAAGATTAAACTTCTTGTAAGATAAATTTAGTCCAAGCCCTGCACGCCAATCTGGGTTCGGGTCTCCTAATACCACGAAACTTGAGGTTATTTGAGGAAAACCATTTTCATCAAGATCAAAACTTCCATCAGGATTGGTTCTTGATCCAGTTCCGAACAAAGTGCCCAGTGGAGAACCAACAAGAGCAACCGATTGTACTGATGCACCAGGAGACATATTTACAACTGATGTTCCATATAAATCGGTAACTTCATTTACATTTCTAGACCAATTAAGAGTAGTGTTTAGATTTAAATCTTGCTTCTGTATAGCATTCCACCCTAAATCAATTTCATAACCCTTATTTTTCATAGCACCAAAGTTACCATACTGGGTTGAAAAACCTGAAGACGGGGATAAGCTAACATTTAACAAAATATCTTCAATTTTATTATTGTAATATGTAAATGAAAAAGTCAAATCGTTATTAAAAAACCTTAAATCAGTTCCAATTTCCCATTCTGTCTTCATTTCTGGCTTCAAATCAGGATTACCTAAATTGTTATCCAATCTAAATCCACCTCCGAAAGAATCAATAACAAGAGGATCCGAGTAAGTAGAATAAGAAAAACCCCCTTCTGCCAGTGTATCAAACCTGTGGGGTGCTGGTTGAACACCCACAATACCATACGAAGCTCTCAATTTTCCAAATGAAATAATACTTGAGTCGAATGCACTATTTGTAAAATCCCAGGCAACGTCGGCAGCAGGGTAAAAGAACGAACCCTTAATAGTAGATGATGCTTCAACAGCTCCTGTCATGTTTACAAATAACTCATCATTAATTCCAAAATTTAAAACTGCATACCCTCTATTAGATCTTGTAAACGATTTCACATTTTCAAAAGTAGATGACTCTTGTGAACTATTTAATGCAGTTGTTACTTTAGTTGCATTTACCAAAAAGTCAGATATACTCCCTGAACTTCTATTGTACTTTCTATCATTTAAACTCCATCCAACTATAGCTGTTAAGTCTATGTTGTCAGTTAAACTGAATTCTCCACGTCCAATAAAGTCGATGTTATAATCACGAGTTGCGATTTCGTCTTCTAAATATGAACCTACTCTCCTATTTATGGTAATTGAAGATCCAGCACTTCCTCTTGGGAAAAAGAAGGTTCTTCTATCATCAGCAAAATCAATGTTTGCTCTTGTGATAAGTTGCAACCATTCTTTTGGTTTGATTGTAAGTTGAGGCGTAACGGTTATTCTGTTAACCTGATTTAATGATAGTTGCTCCTTTGTAGTCCACAGAGGATTGTTGTAAATAGGGTTGGCGTTGTTTGCAAGGTATCTTCTGTATGATCGATGTCTTCTTGGAAATTCTTCACCTGAGGAATTTGTATAAACCCCTATATAATCTCTGTTATCAAAGTCAGCAGGTGTTCTAAGATGACCCAACTGAATACCACCAACATTTGAGTTTCCTTGAGTCATATTTGCACTACTATATGTATATGCAACTTTATTAGATAAGTCCATTATATCATTAAGCTTAGCATTGTAATTAAATCGAATATTTGTTCTATCATAGGTTGATCCACGAATAATACCCTCTTGCTGTAAATTAGTCAAACTAAAAAAGTAAGTGTTCTTATCGTTACCACCACTTATATTTAGATCGTTTTGAATAAATGTCCCAGTTTGAAAAGCAGCGTTGAAGTTTTCTTCAATAAAGGTTTCTCTAGAATTTTTTGTAATTATAGGGTAATATATATTTCCGTTTTGGGAAGTAAAAAATCCACCAGATGTATCAACAATGTCAGCACCTCCAGGTCTGTCGGGTATATAATCACCCCACGACTCAGCTCTGGTTGGAGAATAACTTCCGTTTTGTCCTTGCCCCCAAACACTTTGTCTTGGTATACGTTCTGATATTTCATCAAAAGAATAAGTGGTAGAAAAAGTTATTTTAGCTTTTCCAGACTGACCTTCTTTAGTAGTAATTACAATTACTCCATTGGCGGCTCTACTACCCCAAAGAGCAGCAGCAGATGCCCCTTTTAGGACCTGTACAGATGCTATGTCAGCTGGATTGATGTCATTTAATCTAGATCCAAAATTGACAGCTCCTGAACTTGAACTACCTCCATTAACAATTTTAGTAATGCTACTATTTAATGGTGATCCATCTACAATTATTAATGGTTCACTACTTCCTAAAATAGTATTTGCACCACGGATACGAATTCTACTTCCAGCTCCTGGATCGCCACTTGATCTTGTAACACTTAAACCTGCTGCTTTTGCACTTAATGCATTAGCAAAAGTAGCTTCGCCAGACCTTTGAACGGCACCAGTGCTAACAACAGAATAAGTAGATCCAAGTTTGTCCCTTTTTTCAGTAAAACCTAAAGAGGTGACAACTACTTCATCTAATTGTTCTGTATCTTCTTCCATCAAAATATCGAAGCTAGATTGACTGCCAACAACTATAGTTTGAGTGAAATATCCTGTGTAGCTAATTTCGATGCTTGCTCCTTCAGCGACCGTAATTTGAAAATTTCCGTCAAAGTCAGTGCTAACACCATTATTAGTTCCTAATTCAATTACATTAGCACCAGGAAGTGGACCATT
>CACONV010000007.1 GCA_902628605.1 uncultured Bacteroidota bacterium | reverse complement strand
TTTTTAGGGGTTGCCGTTGGGCTATTGGGAACTGTTATGCTCATAAATGATGAATATTCCTCAAAATCTTTTTCTAATGCCAACTATTCTTTATTAGTGTTAATTGCATCCCTTTGCTATGGATTTAATGTCAATATTCTAAAATACAAACTCAAGGGTGTTTCCTCAATCGGGATAGCTATTGGAAATTTTTTAACTATTACTCCTCCTGCTATAATTCTTTTGCTCTTATCAGATTTTTCTTGGAACACTTTTTACAAGGAGGAAGATATTATAACCTCTCTTTTATTTGTATTTATTCTAGCCTCTATGGGGACTGCCCTGGCAAAAGTTATGTTTAATGAATTGGTTACTATTTCCTCCCCCGTTTTTTCAGTTTCAACTACTTATTTACTCCCTATAGTAGCTATAGGTTGGGGAATGCTAGACGGAGAATCATTTGGTATTAGTAAGTTTCTATCTGCTTTTATTATTTTAATTGGGATTTATCTCATTACTAAAAAAAATAAAACATAATCATAGATAAACTTGTTTCAATAATTATTTTTTAGTTTTAAAGGGATATATGTTAATTAGCTTTAATGTTATTTAATTCAATTGAATTTTTACTTTTTCTTCCAGTAGTTTTTATATTCTATTGGTTTGTTTTCAATAAAAACCTTAAGACTCAGAATTTACTGATTCTTGTGAGCTCCTATTTATTTTATGGTTGGTGGGATTATAGGTTTTTATCTCTGATATTTCTTTCTACAACTGTGGATTACATAATTGGATTAAATATACCAAGACAAGATTCAGAGATAAAACAAAAATCACTCCTTTGGTGTTCGGTAATATTCAATATGAGTGTTCTGGGGTTCTTCAAGTATTACAATTTCTTCGTTAATTCTTGGATAGATTTGTTTAGTTCGGTTGGTTATGAAATTAAGAGTGTTTGGACATTAAATATTATATTACCTGTTGGGATATCATTCTACACATTTCAAACAATGTCCTACACTATTGATATCTACAAAAAGAAGTTAGAACCCACGAAGGATTTTGTTTCATTTGCTTCATTTGTTTCTTTCTTTCCTCAGTTGGTTGCTGGCCCAATTGTAGAAAACAAACCCCCTTTTTTAAATCATCTCCGATTTTTTGTATAACTTTTTAAAAAAATGAATATGACAAGTGTGACTAATTATTTAGGAAATCTAAGAACAGAGTCTATTCACATATCCTCTAACGATAAAATTGTTACAGATGCGCCTAAAGACAATAACGGAAAAGGGGAAGCTTTTTCTCCAACAGATCTAGTTGCTTCGTCTTTATCATGTTGCATTTTAACTGTTATAGGAATTGTTTCTAAAAAAATAAAATATGACTTAAGGAACACTAAATCTTCAGTAAAAAAAATAATGGCTGGTAACCCAAGGAGGATAGCCGAGATTGTTGTGAAGATTGAATTTTCAAAACCTGCAGATTTTAAAACAAAGACAATAATTGAAAAAACTGCTCTAAATTGCCCTGTTGCAAAATCACTACATCCAGATATAAAGCAGAATATTTCATTTATGTGGCCAAATTAATTTTCCAATATGCATGTTAAATTTTAATCTCTTTTTAATTAAACATTTTCTTACATTTCTGGTTTTTTTTCCAAGTGGTTCCCCATTTTCGTCAATTAAACCATCAGATTGTCGTTTACGGTTGAGATATACATCCTTTGATAAGATGACGAAATATGAAAGGATTACATGGCTTTTTTGTGCATATGAAAAACTTAAAGAGGGAGATGACAAACATTTGAGGGTTTATAAAGAGAAAAATGGCGATATCCCAAATTACAATCACTTTTTGAAATTGTGGGAAAACAAGGATTTAGATAAGTAACCCTTTGTGATTTTTCAAGATTAAAAATCTTGCCGTATTTTTGAATTTTGAAACTCTTATACAGATGATAGTTGAACAAATATACACCGAGTGTTTATCCCAGGGTTCTTATTATATTGAAAGTGAAGGTGAGGCCGCGATAATCGATCCATTGAGAGAAATTGACTCCTACATTGAAAAAGCCGCTAATAGAAAAGCAAAAATTAAGTATGTATTTGAAACTCATTTTCATGCCGACTTTGTAAGTGGGCATTTAAGTCTTTCCAAAAAGACTAGCGCTCCCATAATTTTTGGCCCAAATGCAAATCCTTCTTTTAAATCATTAATTGCGACAGATGGAGAAAAATTCAAAATTGGTAAAATAAGTTTAGAATTAATTCATACTCCTGGACACACTATGGAAAGCAGCTGTTATCTTCTTCGAAACGAGAATGATAAAGAAATTGCAGTTTTTACTGGCGACACCTTATTCCTAGGGGACGTTGGAAGACCCGACTTGGCTCAAGATAACAAGGAGCTTTCAAAAGAATACTTAGCGGGTCAACTTTTCGATAGTTTAAGAAACAAATTAATGCCTTTACCAGATAGTATAACCATATATCCTGCGCATGGAGCAGGATCTGCTTGTGGGAAAAAAATGATGAATTTAACAAGTGATTCCCTTGCCAATCAAAAAAAAGTAAATTATGCACTTCGCAAAGACATGACTAAAGAGGAATTTATAAAAGAGGTTACAAAGGACCTTTCATCTCCTCCAAAATATTTTCCATCAAATGTAGAACTCAATAAAGGGGGGTATGAGGATGTTTCAACTGTAATAAATAAAAGTCTAAATCCTATAAATATCCATGACTTTAATATGTTAAGAAAACAAAATGATATTTTAATTTTAGATGTACGATCTA
This sequence comes from uncultured Bacteroidota bacterium, assembly GCA_902628605.1. Next base: position 35,746 of record CACONV010000007.1, on the reverse strand, counting down.
AAAATTTATTTTCTGAGGGTCATATACCAGGAAGTTTATTCATAGGTCTAGAAGGTATGTTTGCTCCGTGGGCCGGTACTCTTATTGAGGACGTTAATCAAAAGATAATCATAGTTTCTCCTAAAGGAAAAGAACAAGAAGCCATATCAAGATTAGCAAGAGTTGGTTTCGATAACGTTGTTGGGTTTTTGGATGGTGGTTTTGATAGATGGGTAAAGTCATCGGGGGAAATAAAAAAAATTGAATGTATAAATGCTAAAGAATTTGTTAATCAATCCAAGTCCTTAAGAAGAAATATTTATGACGTCAGGAATGAGGATGAATTTAAAATTAGTCATTTCAACGGTGCAAAAAATGCTCCTTTAAAAAACATCGATAAATATATCCAGGAGCTTAGAAAAAACTCGCCATTATATCTTTACTGCAAATCTGGATATAGGAGTGTTGTTGCAAGTTCAATTATAAATAAAGTCAATAGCTTTAAATTAATAAATATTGAGGGAGGATATGATATGATTGAAAAAATTAACTTTTCTTCTTAATTCTAGAAGTAAGCACTTATAAATATAAAAACTACAAACAGAATGTATAGGCATATAAGATAGATACTATGCTTTGTTTTTAGCCCCCTGTTAAAATAAAAAATATAAAAAGAAATTATCGTCAAAATAATTAAGCTTATTTGTAATTCTATAACATCCGACAAAGTTGATTCAGGCATGACTATTGGGCCTTTAATTAGTGTAAATGCAAAAATAGGTAAGCCAAGGGCAAAACATATATCAAAAATATTACTCCCAAGCGCATTTGCAATTGCATCATCATAATCACCCTTTATAGCGTCCCTATAGGATAAAATTGTGTCTGGCAAGCTGGTTGCTGCTGATGCAAGGATAACCGCTATAAAATAAGGTGCAATCCCCATTCCTTCGGCAATGGTCTCACAGGCATTAATTAACAAAACACATGCTGAGCCAATTATACCCATAGAAAACAGCAACAAAGACCAAGCATTCAGTGAATTTGCTTTTTTTCTAAAAAAAATATTAACGAAATCAAAATATACAATAGATTTTAAAATTGGGGTTTTACCTTTTCCTTCGATTTTGTTGGAAATTAAACTTACATCTTCAGCAGCTTTCATAGAGGTAAACATGTAAAAAAGGTAAATTAAGTATGATGACATTAAAATAAGACCATCCAACCAATCTATTCTGTTCTTATAAATTACATACATTAAAAGAAACTCACAGAAAATTAAACCTAATCCATCTCTAAGAATTACTTTTTTCGAAACTTCAACCTTATTGGTAATTCCCATTAATGTGACTGCCATAATTACAACTGCCGGGATAATCATACTATTAAAAATTGCACTACCTGATGTTGTCCCCATCCCAAAAGCAAAATTATCCAATTCGCCTAGCATTATGAGACCAAAAAGAGTAGTGAAAAGTTCAGGCATTGAACTGCCTACAGCATTTATAGTGGCTCCTCTAACACCTTCTGTCAAATTTCTCCCTAAGTAGTCTGATGCGGCTTGGAATCCATCACTTGATCTCCAAATTACTATCATGGCAATGAAAATAGAACAAAACGGAACAATAAGTTCATTCATTTTTGAAACTTTAATTGTCAAAAGTAATACTAAATTTTGTTTTCTTAATGTTTAAAATAATTTCTACCAACAGTAAAAAATTATACTTTTACTTTAATGAATTCCCAAAGACAAAAAAAAATTTGTTCGGTTCTACAAAAAGAGTTGTCAAATATATTTCAAAAGGCTATTAGGTTTAGTGATTCATCTAACAAGCTGATTTCTGTAACTAAGGTTAAAGTTTCACCAGATTTATCTATCGCAAAAATCTATGTTAGCATTTATCCTACACAAAATGCGGATGAGTGGATAAAGGGACTTCGTGAAAACACCTTACAGGTCAAGCACACACTTTCACAAAGACTTAAGAATGAACTTAGGATAATTCCGGACTTAACTTTTTATTTAGATGACTCACTTGACTATATTGAAAAAATTGAATCATCAATAAAAGAAGGGAAAAATCCAATAAAAAAATAACTTGAAAGTATCTCTGTATTTTGCTCTAAAATATTTTTTTTCTAAGAAAGAGAAATCTGTTATCAACATAATGAATATGATTGCGGTTATAGTTATTTCATTTTCAACAGCTTCTTTATTTATAGTTTTAAGCGCCTTTAGCGGTCTAAAAACTTTTGGGCTCTCTTTTACTAATAAATTTGATCCTGATTTTAGAATAACGCCCAGAAGCGAAAAAAAATTAATTCTTTCTAATGAACAATTATCAAAAATTAATTTAATCCCAAGTATTGTTGAAAGTTCACCAGTATTAGAAAATAAAGTGGTTTTAAACTTTAAGGGTAAAACTATGATGGCTGTTTTAAGGGGGGTAGGGCAAAACTATTCAAAAATAGTTCAATTAGATTCACTGCTAATTTCAGGGAGTTGGTTCAACGCAGGTTATTCGGAGGTGATTATTGGTAGCTCTATCTCAAGAATTCTAAATCTTGGGGTTTATGATTATTCTGATCTATTGAAAATAACTGTGCCAAGGAAGTCAAACAAAACAAGAATTAATTTTGACCCTTTTAAAAGTGAAACGGCATTAGTAGCAGGAATCTATTCTTCAATTGACAACATGAGTAGATTTTATATTTTCTCTGATCTAGACTTTGCTAGAAAAATTTTTCAAAAGAAACTTGACGAATTTGATTTTATTGATTTAAAAGTTCAAGGATCCCCTGATGCTAAATATTTAGCTGACGAAATATTTAAATTATTGGATACGCCAGTAAATATTGAATCTAGAAAGGAATTAAACTCGGCAATATATAAAATGATGAATACTGAAAATATAATTTTATATTTTGTTTTTAGCTTAATCGTGATTATATCCCTTTTTTCTTTATTTGGCTCTATTATTATTATGTATTTAGACAAAAAAAGGGAGTTTTTCATTTTCCATGCAATAGGAATTGTGCCAAGACAAATCTGGCAAATTTTCTTTTTTTTGGGTTGTTGTATTTCTTGGGTTGGATCATTTTTGGGTTTCATTATGGGCTTAATAATTATCATAATTCAAAAAAACTTTCCCTTTATTTACGTTCCATCAACATCACTTGCATATCCAGTTGAAATACAATTTGAAAATTGTTTGGCTGTATTGTTAACTGTATTTATATTAGGAGCCACAACTTCCCTTGCGGCTACCGCTGGCATTAGGAAAAAAGCCTATTTGTATTTAAACTAATTGTGGTTCTTTAAAGTTGTCTCGTAGGTCATTTAGAGTTGCCATTACGTCCTCGACTGAATTTGAAGAGATTAGTTTTATTTTAAACTTCTTGATATTTTCAATTCCCTTGAAGTATCTGCCATAATGTTTTCTTGTCTCATAAATCGCAAGTTTTGGCCCCTTCCATTTAACAGACATCTCAAAGTGTCTTTTAACTATGTCGATTTTGTCAATTATTCTTGGTTCTTCTAATTTTTCACCAAATTTGAAATAATGTTTTATCTGATTGAAGATCCAGGGGTTCCCAATACTCGCGCGTCCAATCATTGCACCATCTAAACCAAATTTATTTTTCATTTTTAAGGCTGCCTCTGGAGAATCTACATCTCCATTTCCAAAGACAGGAATTTTCATTCTGGGATTATTTTTCACGTCAGAAATTAAAGTCCAATCCGCCTTACCCTTATACATCTGGGATCTAGTTCTTCCGTGAATTGATATAGCAGCTATCCCTACGTCCTGAAGTCTTTCTGCAACTTCAACTATTTTAATAGAGCTTTCGTCCCAGCCTAGTCTAGTCTTCACAGTAACTGGTAATTTTGTTTTTTTTACCATTTCCTTAGTTAACTTAACCATTAGAGGGATGTCCTTTAAAATACCTGCTCCAGCTCCCTTACAGACAACTTTTTTTACAGGACAACCGTAATTAATGTCTATTATGTCAGGATTTGTATTTTCAACTATTTCAATTGATTTTAACATTGATTCTAGATTTGAACCAAAAATTTGAATCCCAACTGGTCTTTCATTTTTATAAATATCAAGCTTTTTAATACTTTTAGCAGCATCTCTAATCAGTCCTTCGCTTGATATGAACTCAGTATAAACAATGTCTGCTCCATTTTCCTTGCATAAAGCACGAAAAGGTGGGTCACTTACGTCTTCCATTGGAGCAAGAAGTAAGGGGAAACCGTCAAGTTCGATTTTGCCTATTTTTAACATGAAATTTCACAAAAATAAAAAAAAGCCTCCATACAATAGCGTATATTTACAATGATTGAAAATTTAAATGGATCTAATTAGAAATTTTTGTATAATCGCTCACATCGACCACGGAAAAAGTACTCTCGCGGATAGGCTTTTGGATTTTACTAAAACCATTGAGCAAAGGGAAAAGAAAGACCAGCTTTTAGACGATATGGATCTTGAAAGAGAAAGGGGAATAACGATTAAGTCTCATGCGATACAGATGGAACACATATTTGAAAATAAAAAATATATTCTTAATTTAATTGACACCCCTGGGCATGTTGATTTTTCATATGAGGTATCTAGATCCATTGCTGCCTGCGAAGGGGCTTTACTAGTTGTTGATGCGGCTCAAAGTATACAGGCTCAAACCATATCAAACCTATATCTTGCTTTGGATAATGATTTAGAAATAATTCCTGTGCTTAATAAAATAGATCTTCCCTCTGCAAACGTCGAAGAGGTTACAGACGACATAGTTGATTTATTGGGATGTGAAAAAGATCAAATTTTAAAAGCCTCAGCAAAAACAGGCGAAGGGGTAGATAAAATTATCAGTGCAATAATTAATAGAATCCCTTCCCCAAAAGGAAATATTGATTTGCCTCTTCAGGCATTAATTTTTGACTCTGTATTTAACCCTTTTAGGGGAATTGAAACATATTTTAAGGTTATTAATGGTAAGATTAAAAAGGGGCAAACCATTAAATTCATGGCAACTGGGAAAAGTTATGTTGCAGACGAAGTAGGAACTTTAAAACTCAACAAGGTTTCCAAAAATTTGATTTTTGCTGGAGACGTTGGATATCTAATCACGGGAATTAAAAACGCTAAGGAAGTAAAAGTAGGTGACACAATTGTAGAGGATGGAAAGATTGAAGTAAAAGCCATTGAAGGATTTGAAGATGTAAAGCCAATGGTGTTCGCTGGAATTTACCCTATAGACACTGATGATTATGAAGAACTTAGAAAATCCATGGAAAAGCTTCAATTAAATGATGCCTCTCTAGTTTTTATTCCAGAAAGTTCAGCTGCTCTTGGTTTCGGATTTAGATGTGGCTTTTTGGGAATGTTACACCTTGAAATAATTCAACAAAGGCTAGAACGCGAATTTGGGATGAGTGTTATAACTACAGTCCCGAATGTTTCTTATCATGCATTTACTAGAAAAAACCCAACCAAAATGATTCTTGTTAATAATCCGTCTGATATACCCGACCCTTCAATTTTAGAGCGGGTAGAGGAGCCTTATATAAAGGCTTCAATAATTACGAAGTCGGATTACATTGGAAATGTTATAACTTTATGCATAGAAAAAAGAGGCAAAATGATTAATCAAACTTACCTTACCCAGGAAAGGGTCGAAATTATTTTTGAATTGCCACTAGCAGAGATTGTTTTTGACTTTTATGACAGATTAAAAACCGTATCGAAAGGTTACGCTTCTTTTGATTACTCACCAATTGGATTTAACGTTTCAAAGCTTGTAAGAGTAGATATACTGTTAAATGGCAATCCTGTCGATGCATTATCATCTCTAATTCACGCTGATAATGCATATACCATTGGCAAAAAAATGTGTGAAAAACTTAAAGAATTAATCCCTAGACAACAATTTGATATTCCGGTTCAAGCTGCGATTGGAGCTAAGATTATATCCCGCGAAACAATTAAGGCTGTTAGGAAGGATGTTACCGCAAAATGCTATGGTGGTGACATAACAAGAAAAAGAAAGTTGCTTGAAAATCAAAAAAGGGGGAAAAAGAAGATGAGGCAAATTGGCAATGTCGAAATACCTCAGCAAGCTTTTTTAGCTGTGCTTAAGCTTAATGATTAAATAAAAATATGTTTTTTTCTAAATTCGGCTTAAATTTAAATCGGTGTAGATGAAAGCTGTTTTTTTGTATAAACTAAATATGGTATCATTTTGGAAAAGCTTTTGAATTTTAAAAAATCTTAAATAAATGAAAAAAAATGTTTTATTTTTTGTTGTTATCTGTTCTTTAAATCTTTTTTGCCAAGAAAGGTTTAACCTAGATTATTTGGCTTCAAAATATACACTTACTTCTTTTGAAGGATTTAAGAAATTACTTAGTATTCCAAATGATGCAAACGACAAAATTGGAATAGAGAAAAATATAACTTGGACTGAGGAAGAGTTTGGGAAAAGGGGATTTAGAGTTTCTAAAATTATGACGACGGGTGCGCCCCTTTTATTGGCTAAAAGAGATTTTACTGCAACGGGTAAAACGGTCCTTATATATCTTCAGATGGACGGTCAGCCTGTAGATCCTTCAAAATGGAATCAAGAAAATCCATACGTCCCGGTATTAAAAAAAATGAATTCATCTGGTAATTGGGAGGCTCTGGATTGGAATAAAATATACGAATATAATGACGATTGGAGAATTTTTGCCAGGTCAGCTAGTGACGCAAAGGGCCCAGTTTCAATGTTTTTGGCAGCAATTGATGCAATTGACGAAAATGGAATCACCCCCAACTTTAATATAAAAGTAATCCTAGATTTTGAAGAAGAAATGGGGTCTCCTAACCTGCCGGATGCCGTTAAAAAAAATGGTGAGTTGCTTGATTCTGACGTTTTAATTATTCTAGACGGTCCTCGTCACAGACTTAATAAGCCAACTTTGACATTTGGAGCAAGGGGAATTGCTACTATTCAGTTAACCACGTATGGTCCAATAGTCCCTCAACATAGTGGTCATTTTGGAAACTATGTGCCTAACCCTGCATTAAGATTATCGAAAATACTTGCGTCTATGAAAGACGAAAATGGAAGAGTAACTATTAAGGGTTATTATGATGGAATTAAAATTAGTCCTGAAGTCAAAAAAATTCTCAATTCTACACCACATAATGAAAAGGAATTATTAGACCTATTCCAGGTCGCGGAATTTGATAAAGTAAAAGACACATATCAAGAAGCTATACAATATCCTTCTTTAAACATCAGAGGAATGCGTTCTGGTTGGATTAATGAAGAAGTGCGAACGATAATTCCCTCTTGGGCAAGGGCAGAAATTGATGTCAGGCTAGTAAAAGAGTCTAACCCGAAAACGCTTTTATTATTGATAAAAAAACACATTGAAAGTTTAGGTTATTTAGTTTTAGATAGGGAACCGAACAAAAATGAAAGATTAGAAAATAAAAAAATTGCAACTTTTACCTCTAAGATTTCATATCAGTCATTTAGAACTAGTCTTAAAAGCAAATACAGTCTTTGGCTTAGGGATGCAATAAAAAGGGGGTTTGGAGAAGATCCTATTTTAATCAGGATGAGTGGAGGCTCAATACCAATTTCCCCATTTGTTAACACTCTAAATATTCCTGCAATTACAGTACCTACCGTCAATAGAGACAACAACCAACACAGTCCAAATGAAAACATCCGATTGGGGAATTACAGGGATGGGGTAAAGACCATTTTGTCTATTTTATCACAGAAACTATAGCATTTAAAAATGAAAGTTAACTACTTTGGACATTCTTGTTTTTTAATTTTATTTAATGGGAAAAAGCTTTTAATAGACCCCTTTATTTCAGGAAACAAGCTGGCAAATAATATTAACATTTCGGATATAAAATGCGATTATATTTTAATTACCCACGGGCATCAAGACCACCTGTTAGATGCAGAATTAATCGGTAATAACAATAATGCTATAATAATCTCAAACCATGAGATTGTTTCATGGTACCAATCCAAGGGGCTTACTGGGCACGGTATGAACCATGGGGGGAAATTTAATTTTGATTTTGGTACCGTAAAGTTTGTGTCCTCGATACATTCATCTGTACTCCCTGATGGGAGCTACGGTGGAAATCCTGGTGGATTTGTTGTGTATGGAAATAATAAATCGTTTTATCATGCTGGGGACACTGCGCTTACCTATGACATGAAATTAATTCCTAGGCTTTGTCCAAAACTTGATTTTGCAATTTTACCAATTGGCGATAACTTTACAATGGGTATAGATGAGGCATTGGTGGCTTCTGATTTTATTAAGTGTAGAAAAATAATCGGTTGTCACTTTAATACATTCCCCCCCTATAAAAATTGATGTCGCTAATGCTGTCAAAAAATTTAGCTTCGATAAGAAGAAATTAATTATTCCCAAAATTGGGGGTTCTTTAGATTTTTAAATTAAACTATGTTGAAAATAAAAATTTAAATTCTAGTTTTTTTAGATTATATTAAGTGAAAAAAGTTGACAAAAACTTTGTTTAAAAGAATTTTAGTTGGTTTTGCGTTTTCTCCAAACTTAAAAGCTAACACATTCACTTCGTTACGTTTGGCTAATTCTCTAGGGGCGAAACTGTTTTTTGTACATGTGGGAAAGAAAACCCCAGTAAAGGAAAAAACATTTAAAGAGATTTTAAATGATTCCCCAGTGCAGCCAAAGTTGACAAAGGTGCTCTGGGAAGAGGGGAGTCCAATCCCAACAATTTTAATGTTGTGTGAAAAAAATAAAATTGATTTATTGCTTCTAGGCGCTGTACAAAGAGAAAATGTTTTAAAATTTTATGTCGGATCGATAGCAAGAAAAATTACAAGAACGGCAACTTGTTCAGTTCTGCTTTTAATAAAACCTTCGATTGAAGAGATTCCTTCAAAGCATGTTGTGGTAAATTCTTTAAATGAACCTAACACAGAAAAAACAATAAGAGCTGCATTTGAGTTTTCTTTTTTAATGAACATTCCAAACATTACTCTTGTTGGTGAAATAAGCCAATCTAAGGTAAATGTTACAGCCGACGATGATGAGAGCCTAAAAAAGGTTACCGAAATCAAAGAGGGAATAAAAAACGAAGAAAAAAATAGGTATGATGAAATTTTGCTAAAAATTCCTGACAGTCTTAAAAAAAATAAAAAAATCCAATCTCAAAGTATTTTTGGTGCTAGAGGATATTCTATTGGCCACTATGCTAGAGTTGTTAGAGCTGACTTGCTAGTTCTAAATTCGGAAATAAAGCGCTCCTCTTTTATTTCGAGAATATTTCCAAAGGATCTGGAACATATTTTATCTGAATTACCAACAGATGTTCTTATTATAAAAAACTGAAAATGATAAATGATGAAAGACTTCATAAAGGAAATCCCTAAAAATTTATTCTCCGGATTTGTTGTGTCTTTAGTTGCATTACCACTTGGCTTAGGCCTTGCCATTGCATCAGAAGCTCCGCCTATTTCTGGAGTGATTGCTTCTATTGTTGGCGGGACTGTTGTTGCTATTTTGGGGGGGTCACAATTGACAATAACGGGTCCTGGCAATGGTTTGGTTATAGTTTTATTGTACGCTATTACGTCATTGGGTGAAGGTGATTTATATCAAGGCTACCTATATACTTTAGCCGCTATAATTGTATCTGGTGCATTAATGTTTCTTTTTGGTGTGTTCAGACTTGGCGCCTTGAGCGAATTTTTTCCCTCATCTGCTTTGCAGGGCATGCTTGCCGCTATTGGTGTAGGTATACTCTCTAAACAAGTTCATGTCATGCTTGGTATAACTTCTGTGAGCGGAAAGCCACTTGAGGTTTTATCTAAAATTCCTAATTCTCTAAAAGTTTTATTTTCTTCCTCTTCTATGGAAATTATACTACCTGCTTTGTTAGGGGTACTGTCTCTTTTAATTCTAGTTTTCTACTCTAAATTGAGAAACCCCCTCTTTAAGTTGGTACCTGCTCCAATGTGGGTTGTTTTTCTTGCTATTGGTCTTAATTATTACTACGATTTGATATCATCCCAAGAGTATCCTATAAGTTCAAATCTACTGATTTCTCTTCCAGATAATATTTGGTCTGACTTGCCTACTCCGGATTTTGGAATAGCTTTAACAGTGCCTTTTTTGTCAACAGTTTTTTCTATTACTCTTATTTCTAGCATTGAGTCGTTATTAAGTATTAAAGCTGTTGACAAGCTCGATCCCCAAAAAAGAAGGTCAAATGTAAATAAAGACCTTAGGGCTTTGGGTATAGCTACTGCCTTAAGTGGAATGGCTGGAGGTCTTAACGTTGTGACCGTAATAGCAAGAAGTTCGGTAAATGTAAATAATGGTGGTACCAATCGTTTTGCTAACATGTCACATTCTTTAATGCTGTTATGTTTTATTCTGTTGTTTCAAGGCCAAATACAAAGAATTGCTCTTCCCGCTTTAGCTGCGATATTAGTTTACACTGGATATAAACTTGCTGCGCCTAGTAATTTTCTCAGAATTCTTAAAATCGGCAAAGAACAGGCGGCAATTTTTATTGTTACGCTGATTATAACGCTTACCAATGATCTAATTACTGGCATTTTCCTAGGAATTGTAACTACCTTTTTAATACATATTATTTTGAATAGAAATTTATTTCTCTTCACTAGAAACCTTTTTAAGCCAAATGTGTTGATGTATTTGGAGGAAGAAACAGGAAATTATTACGTGAGTGTTAAAAACTTCTGCAGCTTCTTAAATTTCTTTCGCCTTAAATCAAAAATCGACGAAATTCCTGAAAATGAACATGCTGTGCTAGATTTTTCATTGTGCAGTTTTGTGGATCACACCGTTATGGAGGGTTTGAATGAATACAGAAGAGGCTTTGCTAGAAAAGGTGGGGCGTTTGAAATTATTGGGTTGGATGCCCATACTGCAGACACTCAACACCCTTTTGCAATAAGAAAGTCTCTTCCTACAAATGATTTCTTCAGAATTAATGACAATCTAACGAAAAGACAGTTGTCTCTAAAGAAGCTATCTACAGTTCTTGGTTGGGGTTATAGGGCAGAGCCCTCTTCTGACACAAAAGAACTTGAACGTTTTGACCTTTTTAAGGCAAAGATTATAAATTATCAATTCAACGAAATAGTCAATGAAAGTGGTGATTTTCACTTGTTTGATCTTTCTTACAGCGAAGGTGCATTTATCTCTAAGGATGATATTATCTCTTCTTTCTTGCTAATAAATCTAAAATTTGATATCCCCATTTTTATTTTGGATAGAGAAAACTTACTTGGGGGAATTAATGAAAATACCATTTATAAAGATTTAGATTTTCCAAAATATCCTGACTTTTCCAAGCGCTTTTTCCTTGGGGGAAGAAGGGCTAGTGAAATACGGAAGCTTTTTGACTCAAAACTTATTTTCTTTTTTGAGAGCCACGCTTATTTTAGGGTTGAGTCAATTGGAAGAAGCATTCTTATAAAGGGTAAAAGTCGCCTTTCTAGTATACAGGAAATTAAACAATTACTGGCTTTTTCCACTGAGCTAATGTCAATCATTAATAATAAGTATTTAGATAAATAATTAACGAGAATGTCTATAATAAAAAACCTTTATTCTATTGAAACCGGTAACTTTAAGCTTGACGGTGGGGCGATGTTTGGAGTTGTGCCAAAGGCTATTTGGGAAAAAACGAATCCTGCCGACGATTTGAATATGATTGATATGGCTGCAAGATCGCTTTTAATAGAAACAACAAGTAGCCTTATTTTAATTGATACTGGTCTAGGGGATAAACAAGATGAAAAATTTTTTTCTCACTATCACAGGTGGGGAGAATATTCTATTGATGACTCCATTAAAAAAGTTGGCTTTAGTAGTGGTGACGTTACTGATGTTTTTTTTACACATCTTCATTTTGATCACTGCGGAGGTGCTATAATTAGAAAGGGAAATCGGCTAATTCCTAGGTTTGAGAATGCTAACTTTTGGGTTAATAAAGGTCATTGGGAATGGGCAAATTCTCCAAACTCGAGAGAAAAAGCTTCTTTTTTGCCGGATAATATCCTTCCTCTTAAAGAAAGTGGTAAATTAAATTTTATAGATGCTAATGAAAAACCTCTCGGGTTTGACATTTTAACGGTCAACGGCCATACCGAGAAAATGATGCTCCCTGTCTTAGAATTTAAAAGCAGAACCATAGTTTTTGTGTCAGATTTAATACCCACAGGCGGGCACGTTAGAGTGCCTTTTATTATGGGATATGACACAAGACCCTTGCAAACATTAAGAGAAAAAGAGTCTTTTTTAGAAAAAGCTGCCAGGGATAATTTTCTTCTTTTTTTACAGCACGACGTTAAGAATGAAATTATAGACATTAAAAAAGAAAACAACAAATTCAAGTTAAATAAAACGTTTAAATTAGAGGATATTTAATACTGCATTATGAGAAGCCTTACTCTCTTTTTTTTATTTGTTAGCATCATTACCCATTCTCAATACTGGCAACAACAAATAGATTATAAAATAGAGGTAGATTTTGACAATATTAATAACCAATACAGGGGTATTCAAAAAATTGAGTACACCAACAATTCACCCGAAACATTAAAAAAGGTCTTTTTTCATTTGTATTTTAATGCTTTTAGGCCAGGTAGTGAGATGGCTATAAGACAAGATAATTCAGCTGACAAAAACACTCGATTTAAAATAGATATAGACTCTCTTGGCCCTAAACAGCAAGGCTATTTAAAAGTTTACAATTTGTATCAAAATGGAAATTTGCTTAAAACTATAAACAGCGAAACTATTTTAGAGGTTGAATTAGATTCTCCCTTATTTCCAAATGAAACAACCGAGTTAAGCATGGATTTTGTTGGTCAGGTGCCTGATTTGGTGAGAAGAGCGGGTAAAAACTCTAGGGACGGAATAGAATATTCTATGGCTCAGTGGTATCCAAAAATGTGCGAATATGACTCAGAGGGTTGGAATGCTGATCCATATATTGGCCGTGAATTTCACGGTGTTTGGGGAAATTTTGATGTGAAAATCAAAATTGACAAGGAATATACTGTAGCGGCAAGTGGATATTTGCAGAACGCGGACGATATTGGTAAAGGATTTTCAAAAAGGAAAAACCCTAAATCCAAAAAAGGAAAGGTCGAGTGGCATTTTATTGCTCCCAATGTCCATGATTTTACATGGTCAGCCGACAAAAATTACATCCATGACACCTATCCAGGGCCAAATGAGGTAACTCTGCACTTTTTTTACAAAAACGACGACAAAATAATAGATAACTGGAAAAAATTACAGCCATACACTGCAAAGATGATGGAATATTTTAATTCTAAGGTTGGTAGATATCCGTATAAACAGTACACTGTTGCGCAAGGGGGTGATGGCGGTATGGAATATGCGATGATGACACTTATCACGGGTGGAAGATCTTTTAATAGCTTGTTTGGTGTTACCTGCCATGAACTAGCTCACTCCTGGTTTCAGCACGTATTAGCAACAAATGAAACTAAACATGAATGGATGGATGAGGGTTTTACATCATTCATATCTACTCTCGCTGAGGATGAAATTCTTCAAGAAAATAGAAAGTTCCCAATGGAAAGAAGATATAACGATTACTACAGGCTTGCGTTATCTGGAACTGAAATGCCTCAATCAACCAACGCTAACAGGTATGAATATAATTACGCATATGAAAATACTGCTTACGATAAAGGTGCTGTTTTTTTGTCCCAACTAGGATATATTATAGGAAAAGAAAATCTATTTAAAACTCTTCAAGAATACTTCAATGAATGGAAGTTCAAACACCCACAGCCAAATGACTTTCGGCGTGTTGCGGAAAGAGTATCTGGGATCCATCTGCAGTGGTATCTAACGGATTGGACTCAAACAACCAATGTCATTGACTATAAAATTGAAAAAGTAGATGGAGATTCCGACAAAACGAAAGTTGCTCTTTTTAGAAAGGGGCTTATGCCTATGCCGCTTGAAATACTTGTAAAATACAAAGACGGTCAATATGATATAATATATATCCCTATCTCCCTCATGAGGGGTGAAAAAAACAATCCTTATAATGTCGATTGGGAAGTAAAACCAGACTGGTTTTGGGCTAACCCATATTATAGTTTTGACTTAGAAAGAAATGTAAATGATATTGAAGCTATTATTATCGACCCAAGTAATTTAATGGCCGATGTTGACAAAACAAATAATTATTATTTACCAAAAATGAAGAGGTTTGAAAATAAAGAGCTTGAAAAACAAAAAAATAATTGAAAACCTTTTTAGATCTACCGTTTTCGTTGCTCAAAATGAAATTAAAGTAAGCGGGGATAATGGAAATGAAAGTCCTCCTTGTTTTTGTGTGTCTGTTCCAAAGAAACATTTTTCTCGTGCTGTTGATAGAAATAAAATTAGAAGAAGAATTAAAGCAGCTTTACGCAATATAAAAATAAAGGCGAATGGAAACTATTTAGTTGTATATAAGAGTTTGGACATCATGCCTTATAAAGAGATAGAAAAAACCCTTGGTAATATTTTTAATCATTCCTATTGAGGATCATATCAATGTGAGGAATACTGTCTAACCAGTACCAGATTCCACTTTGTTTAAATCCTAAGTTTGTATAGAATTTTTTCAAATATTTTTGGGCGGCTATTTTTATTACCCTATTTTTAAATTCTTTTGTAGCTTCCTTTATTGATTTTTTCATAAGTTTTATACCTATTCCTTGGTTTCTAAATTCTTTTTTTACCAATACTCTTCCAATAGAACAAAACTCAGTGTTTAAGCTCATTATCCTTGAATAGGCAATAATTTTTTTCTTTTTTATTCCGATTATGTGAATGCTTTCTAAGTCTTTTCTATCTATGTCTTGGTATACGCATTCTTGTTCAACGACGAATACTTCTGAACGAAGTAAAAATATGTCATGAAGAGTTTTGTTGTCTAATTCATCAAATCTTTTCGCATCAAATTTCATTACCGGCATGGTATTTTTTCAACTCTTCTTTGATGCCTTCCTCCTTCAAAATCGGTTTTTATAAATGTGTCTACTATATCTATTGCTTCAGCTGTGCTAACAAATCTTGAGGGGATACTCAAAATATTTGCATCATTGTGTTGCCTAGCCAGTTTCGATATTTCTTTACTCCAACATAGAGCAGCTCTTATATTTTTTCTTTTGTTTGCCGTCATTGCAGCCCCATTTCCACTTCCACAAATAATTATACCTATACTAGATTTTTTTTTCTCTATTTCTTTAGAAACAGGATGGATGTAATCGGGATAATCTACACTCTTGTTTGTGTTAGTTCCCTTGTCATTAGTTGTAAACCCCCTGCCTTTAAGATATTCTACTATGTGGTTTTTTAAATCTACCCCTGCGTGATCGTTCCCAATTGTAATTGTCATTTTTAAATTAAAATTAAGAAATGGTAAACAGCTAAACTAACTGTTAAAAACATATTTGATATAATGTTGATAAAAAAAGGAAAAAGGAAAAAAACGAACCTCTGTTAAAAAAGATCACTTTAAAAAAAAAGTTTTCCATATTTATAAAAAAAAAGAATGTAGAAATTAACATTCTTTAAAGTTAACAACATAAATAATTATTAAATATTTCAGTTTTAAACCGATGTTAATTAAGATTATAAAGTGTTGTTATTGATATAGTTATTATACAATTAGATGTTAAAACATTGTTTATATTAAAAACTAAATGAAATATCAAAAAAAAGGTGTTTCTTTTTTTTCATTATTAACATTTAATAATAATATAAATAAATATCTACTTTACTTTTAATTTATAATACAGTATTGAAAACCTGACAATCTAAAAAAGACTAGATTTGTTGAAAATGAAAAGAAAACAAGAAAAAAAACTAGAGAGCCAAATACTGAAATTGGTAAAAAAATATTCTTCTAAAATAAACTTTAAAGAGATGGGAGATAAACTAAAAATAAGCACAAAAAAAGATCTCAAAATTCTCAAAAAAAAACTTCGCAATCTTAAGGAGAGAGGAAAATTAGTCACCAGTAACAATAATTATATTTCTATCAATGAGTCTCAAATAAAGACAATGATAGGCTATTTGGAAATTGTTAGATCTGGAATAGGCTTTTTGCTTACTCCAGAAGGGCAGAAAGATATTAAAATACCTAAAAAAAACTTAGCTAACGCCTTAAACAATGATTTGGTAGCTGTTCAGGTTATTAATAAAAATGAAAAAAAAATAGGAAAAATAGTAGAAATAAGAAAAAGAGATAAAAAAAAATATCCTGCAACAGTTGATAAAACAAACAAAATAGTAGTGAAAAGCGGAGGGAGAAATGTAGAATGCATACTTAAAAATGCGAAGGAATATGTTAAAATAATGGGGAAAAGGTTTACAGTAGGTATAGAAGAGTGGAAACCAAAAGATTTAAAACCAACTGTATTCATCAGAGAAATATTGGGAGATATTGGGGAAATTAATACAGAAATAAAAAATATTATAATAGACAATAAAATAAGGAATATATTCCCTAAAGAGGTGTTAAAAGAAGTAACCCAGATAAATGAAAAAAAAGAAAATAAAGAGACAAGAGAAGACTATACAAAGCCACTTACCTTCACTATAGACCCAGATAATGCGAAGGATTTTGACGATGCTTTATCATTTAAAAAATTAGAAAATAATATTTTTGAAATAGGTGTTCACATAGCAGATGTATCAAGCTATGTTAGGCCGGATACAGAATTAGATAAAGAGGCAAGAAAAAGAGGAACGTCTGTATATCTCGCCAACAAAGTTGTTCCAATGCTCCCAGAAAGGCTATCTAACGAAATATGTTCTTTAGAACCCAAAAAAAATAAAAGGGCATTTTCTATAATTTTCACAATTGATAAAGAAGGAAATATATTAAAAGAGAGAGCCGCAAGGACAACAATTCTGTCAGACTGTAGATTCACTTATTCAGAGGTTCAATCAATAATAGAAAACAAAAAAGAGACAAAAAGTAAAAACAAAAAATTCGAAAAACCAATTAAAATAGTAAATGAAATATCAAAAAAAATTAGGAAAAAAAGACAAGAAAGAGGAGCAATATTTTTTAATAAAAAAGAAGTAGGTTTCAAATTTAAAGGAGAAAAAATTGAAGGAACATTTTTAAAAGAAAGTAAAGAATCACATAAAATGGTTGAGGAATTTATGTTGCTCACAAATATAGGGGTAGCAGAAAAATTAAAGAGAAAGGCAATTTTTAGAATTCATGATAAACCGGATGAAAAAAAAGTGGAAAATTTATTTAGTGTTGCACAATCTTTTGGATACAAGAAATTAGACAAAAAAAACAATATAGGTAAACAAATAAATCATCTCCTTTTACAAACACAAGAAAAAAAAGAGTCTAACATAATAAACTTACTTGCTTTGAGAAGCATGAGTAAAGCAGAATATTCAACAAAAAATATAGGTCACCACGGCCTGTCTCTAGCACGCTATTTGCATTTCACTTCTCCAATTAGAAGATATCCAGACATTATTTGTCATAGATTATTGACTTCTCTTTTAACAAAAAAGGAAAATGCGCTAAAGACCGAAGAACTGAATAAAATCTCCTATATATCAACCCAAAAGGAGAAGGATGCCACTAGGGCAGAAAGGCAAACCGTTAAACTCATGCAAACTGTTTTTATGAAAGACAAATTAGGGGAAAAGTTTAAAGGCATTATTTCTGGTGTTACTGAAAGAGGAGTATATGTAGAGATGGAAGAGAACTTTTGCGAGGGGTTTATTGAAATTAGCAGACTTCAAAATGACTATTTTTATTATGACATTGATAATCATTGGTTAGTTGGAGAATTAACAAATAAAACCTATCAACTAGGAGATACGCTAAACGTTACGGTTGAAAGAGTAGATGTAATTCAAAGAGAAATAATATTAGATATCTCAAATTAGAGGCACCGAGCGGATTCGAACCGCTGTACAAGCTTTTGCAGAGCTCTGCCTAGCCACTCGGCCACGGTGCCATGATACAAAAATACACTTATCTTTTAAATTCTTCTTTTACTGAGACAAACTGAGCATCCCCTACTATAGGGGGGTTCAATTTTTTTATTTCAACAGTAACAGAACTTATTTTATTGTCAATATCTAACATTTTATTTCCTATTCTATAAATAACAGTTTCGAGCAGATTACAGGTGTTTTTCATTTCATCATTTACAACTTTAGATACAGTAACGTAATCTACTGTCTTCTTTAAATTATCTTTCAATTCCACAAATTCACATATGAATTTTATTTCAATACTTGTTTCATATTCAGATCCTATTTTTTTTTCTTCATCCATGCAACCAATGAACGAATAAGTCCTGATCTTGTTGATTTTTATAAAAGCCATGTTTTTTTGTAAAGATAAAAACTAGATGTAAATTAGAAGGAACTGTCACAAAAATAAAAACTATAATTTTTGAGTAATTATAAAAATTTCATAGAACAAATAATTGAAGACGATCTGAATAAAGGATACAAAAGAGATGAATTGTGTTTTCGTTTCCCACCAGAACCTAACGGATATTTACATATTGGCCACGTCAAGGCGATAACCTTGAATTTTGAATTAGGTAAAAAATACAACGCCCCAGTTAATCTTAGATTTGACGATACAAATCCCGTTAAAGAAAACATACATTTTGTTGAAGAAATCAAAAATAATATAAAATGGTTAGGGTATGAATGGTCAAAAATATGTTATGCCTCTGATTATTTTGAACAATTATATAAGTGGGCGCATCATTTGATTTTAAATGATAAAGCATATATAGACTCACAAACATCTGAGCAGATTGCATCACAAAAAGGGACCCCAACAAACCCTGGAACCAATAGTCCATTTAGAAATAGACCCAAAGAAGAAAGTACAAGGATATTTACAGAGATGAGGGAAGGCAAACATATAGAAGGGTCACATGTTTTAAGAGCTAAAATAAAAATGGACTCTCAAAACATGCTTATGAGGGACCCCGTTATGTATAGAATATTATTTAAAGACCACCACAGAACAGGTAGTAAATGGTGTATTTACCCAATGTATGATTGGGCTCACGGAGAGTCAGATTATATTGAAAAAATATCACACTCATTATGCACACTAGAATTTAAACCACACAGAGATTTGTATGAATGGTTTTTGCGTCAATTGCCTAAAGAAAACAAAAATTTACCTAAGCAAAGAGAGTTCGCAAGGCTTAATATGTCATACACAATAATGAGTAAAAGAAAGCTCTCCCTTCTTATTGAAAACAGAATAGTTTCATCTTGGGATGATCCGAGGATGCCAACTATTTCAGGCATGATAAAAAGAGGGTACCCAGCTAAATCTCTCATTAATTTTGTAAAAAAGGCAGGCATAGCAAAAAGAGAAAACATAATAGACGTTTCATTATTGGAATTCTACGTAAGAGAAGAGCTTAATAAGATTTGTCCAAGAGTTATGGTCGTTACGGATGCAATCAAATTGGTAATCATTAACTACCCTGATGGTAAATACGAAAATCTTGAGGCAATAAATAATCCAGAGGACGAGTCTCAGGGTAAAAGGGAAATGATTTTTTCAAAGCATCTATATATAGAGAGAGAAGATTTCAAGGAAACAGCAAATAGAAAGTTTTTTAGATTGACAATAGGAAAAGAGGTGAGGCTTAAAAATGCTTACATAATTAAAGCTGAAAACTGCATCAAAAATGAAAAGGGAGAAGTAATAGAGGTGCATTGCACCTATGACCCTAAAAGCAAAAGTGGATCTAATTCAGAGGAAAGCAAAAGAAAGGTTAAGGGAACCATTCACTGGGTAGATGTTAACACATCTATAAATGTGAAAATAAATGAATTTGACAGGCTGTTTTTGAATGAAAAGCCTGAAGAATCTCACGATTTGCTTAAAAGCATCAATTCAGACTCCAAAAAATTAATTGAAGGTAAATCCGAACAGTTCATATCATCCCTTAAAAAAGGACAAAAGGTTCAGTTTCAAAGAAAAGGATATTACATCGTCGATGATAATCAACACGGATGCATGTCTTTTAATAAAACGGTAGGGTTAAGAGATGGCTGGAAAAAGTAATCATACAGAATTCACTTCGTCCTGCCCTGTATCCAATTTTTGATCAATCTCTTTCTTGTCTGTTTTTTTTAGGGCGTCTCCCTTCTTTTTCTTTAGATTTCCTTTTTTCATAGCTTCTCCAATCTGATTGCTAGCTGTAAACGACGCAACCATATTATTAAGCATATCGCTGCCCGCTTGTGGAGAATTGGGAAGTAAAATCAAGTTACTATTTGTTTCCTCTCCAATAGATTGAAGGGTGTCGTAGTGTTGAGTAACAACAATCAATGCAGAGGCCTCTTGTGAATTGATTCCAACGTTGTTTAGAACATCTACAGATTCTTCTAATCCCCTTGCTATTTCTCTTCTTTGGTCAGCAATCCCTTGCCCTTGAAGCCTTTTACTTTCTGCTTCTGCCTTTGCTTTCTCAACTATTAGAATTCTGGCCGCGTCACCCTCATACTGAGCAGCGACTTTCTCTCTCTCTGCGGCATTAATTCTGTTCATAGCCTCTTTGACTTGCGAATCGGGGTCTATGTCTGTCACAAGGGCCTTTATTATGTCGTAACCATAATTTACCATTGCATCATTCAATTCCCGCTTAACTGCGTTTGCTATATCGTCTTTCTTTTCAAAAACGTCATCCAATTTCATTTTAGGCACCTCAGCTCTAATTACATCAAACACATATGAAGTAATCTGATCTTGAGGAAAATCCAGCTTGTAAAACGCATCGTATGCTTTATCCGGAAGAACTCTGTATTGAACACTTAGCTTTAGTTTGACAAAAACATCGTCTTTTGTTTTTGTTTCAACTATTACGTCAAGTTGTAAAATTTTAAGACTTAGCCGACCTGCAATTTTATCTATAAGTGGTATTTTTATGTGAAGCCCTGGCCTCCGTAAAGCTATAAAGCGACCAAATCTTTCTATAACCGCGAAGGTTTGTTGTTTTACAATAAAAAGCCCGGAGGCGATAAGAAGAATTAATATTAATATAAAAATGTATGTAGATGCGCTCATTGTTTTTTTATTTTTTCTATAAGTGAATTTACTCTTCTCAAAGTTACATTTTTCCCAATCATTTTTATAATAAAAAAGACATCAGGTCCGCTCAAGTTTCCAACCAGCGATAACCTAAGAAACTGCATTAATTTTCCAAAATTCAAATTTTTTTCTTTCGACACCTTATAAATATTTTCCTTGATTGTGTCCACGCTATTGACCGTTACAATCTCTTCAAAAACATCTAAAGCTGATACATCAATTGAGCTCAAAACCTTTTCTACCGCAGCCACATCGAATCTGGCAGGATCTTCGACAAACGTTTTCAGCTCTAATTCAAAATCAGCTATCAGAGAAACTCGTGTTTTGATTAAATCAACTATCTCAACTGCCTGGCCAGGTAAAGCATTTCTCAACTTTTCAAAAATCTCAGGATGTTTTGACATCAGCAATTCAGAATTAATCGCGGATAAGTATTTCTGACTTATAGACTTGGCTTTTTCAAAATCAAATCTTGCTCCACCCTTCTGCAATGATGACAAGTTAAATTTTTCAGACATTTTATTTACATCTAGTTCGATATCATCATTATTAAAGCTAGAGCCAAGTTGAGATATATATGCTAGCTGAACGTCAGCGGGTAAACCCTTTTCTTTAAGGCCATCAAGTTTTCCCCACTTAATCGGGAATATGCTATAATTATTTCTTATAGCATCTCTTTTGCTTAATTTCCCTGATCCCGTAGGGTTTAATATCAACGGAAGATGAATAGTGTTTGGCATTTCCCACCCAAGGGCATCATATATTAACTTATGGATTGGCAAAGATGGAAGCCACTCCTCACCCCTTATGACGGTTGTTATCTTCATCAAATAATCATCAACAACATTTGCAAAATGGTATGTGGGCAAGCCGTCCCCCTTGATTAATATCTTATCCTCCAAATTGTTTGAATTTACTTTTATGTCCCCCCTTAACAGGTCTGTCATCCTCAGCTCAACGTCAGCCTCCACTTTTAGCCGCACAACATACTTCTTTTTCTTTACTAGTGACAAGTTTTCTTCTTCATTTAAGCTTAAACTGTTTTTAAACATCATCCTTGTTTTAGAGTTATAAGAAAAACCCTTATCTTCTCGTGCGCTAAGAAGCTCTTCTTTTGAAGCATAACAGTAGTACGCAAGCCCCTTTTCAATTAATAAATGGATGTATTTATTATAAATTTCTTTCCTTTCACTTTGCCTGTAGGGGCCGAACCCCCCTCCTTCACGGGGCCCCTCGTCAACAGTGATTTTATAATAATCTAAAACATCATAAATGTATTTTTCGGCCCCATCAACCCTTCTAGAGCCGTCGGTGTCTTCTATTCTAAGAATGAACTCCCCCCCCCTTGTTTAACCTGTATAAATAGTTGTATAGCGCAGTTCGAACACCACCAATATGTATTGGCCCTGTAGGGCTAGGCGCAAATCTTACTCGAACCATATAACAAATATACCATCTTCTTTAACATTCTCAATGAACAAGAATTTCTATCTTTACACCGTGAGAAAAAAAATTTTTTTTTATAATACTCCCTCTATAAACCTGAGACAACGTGACATATCTGAATGGATTCATAAATGTGTCAAGGGAAGAGGGGCAAAGGTTAAAAGACTCACTATCAATTTCATTAAAGAAGAAGAAATGCTAGATTTAAATCGCAAGCACCTGAACCATGACGAACACACGGACATCCTTACATTTAGTTATAGAGATAAGTTAATTATAGAGTCAGAAATCTTTATATCTCTCAAAAGAGCGCGCGAAAACGCCAAAAATTATTCAGAAACAGTTGAAAATGAAATACTTAGGCTCATCTCACACGGGCTCTTGCATATTTTTGGCATGAAGGATAACACAAAAGCGATGAAGGCTGAAATGACCAAACAGGAAAACATTTTTATGAAAAAGTTCCACGTGAAACATACGACCAGTGAAAGAACTATATGATACAATTGTTGTAGGTGGCGGGCACGCCGGATCTGAGGCGGCCTACATTTCATCTAAAATGGGAGGAAAAACTCTTCTCATTACAATGAATCTACAGAACATTGCTCAAATGTCTTGCAACCCTGCTATGGGTGGAGTTGCGAAGGGTCAAATTATCAGAGAAATTGACGCTCTGGGAGGCAGAAGCGGAGTGGTTTCTGATCTATCAGCCGTTCAATTCAAAATGCTAAATCGCTCAAAAGGACCAGCAATGTGGAGCCCCAGAGCTCAATCAGATAGAATGTTATTCAGCGCTATATGGAGAAAAGAGTTAGAAAAACAAACAAAATTAGACTTTTGCCAAGCCATGGTTAATGATTTATTGTTTGAAAACAATAAAATATCAGGCGTTGTGACTTCAATTGGAACCAAGTTTTATTCTAAAACGGTAATTTTAACAAATGGAACTTTTTTAAACGGCCTTATCCATATTGGTGAAAAGAATTACGGGGGAGGCAGAACAGGAGAACAGGCCTCTTTTGGAATCACTAAATCTCTTGAGCGCATGGGCTTTTCATCTGGACGAATGAAGACAGGAACCCCGCCAAGGGTTGATGGCAGATCTCTAGACTTTAATTCTATGGAAATTCAACCTGGTGATCTAAAGCCCGAGAAATTCAGTTTTTCTGATGAAACTAAACCATTGAAAAAACAGCTTGATTGCTATCTGACACACACAAATAAAATAGCACACGATATTTTAAAGTCTGGATTCGACCGATCTCCAATGTTCAATGGATCAATAAAAAGTGTAGGGCCAAGATATTGTCCATCCATCGAAGACAAAATTAACAGGTTTGCAGACAAAGAAAGACATCAAATTTTTGTTGAACCTGAAGGGTGGTGCTCGATAGAATACTACATAAACGGTTTTTCAACATCTCTTCCTGAGGATATTCAAGAAAAGGCAATAAAGAAAATCAAAGGCTTTAAAAATGCAAAAATTATAAGACCAGGTTATGCTGTTGAATATGATTACTTCCCACCAACACAACTTAAAAAATCAATGGAGACTAAAATTATTCCAGGACTATTCTTTGCCGGTCAAATAAATGGGACCACCGGATATGAAGAGGCAGCAGCACAAGGCCTGATGGCCGGTATTAACGCGAACTTAGTTGTTAATAGCAGAGAACCGTTTGTTTTAACTAGAAGCGACGCATATATAGGCGTTTTGATTGACGACCTTATAACGAAAGGGACCGAGGAACCTTATAGAATGTTTACTTCAAGAGCTGAGTTTAGAACTTTGCTTAGACAAGATAATGCTGACTTAAGACTCTCAGAAATGGCCTACTCTTTAGGAATCATTGAGCCAAAAAGAATACAAAAACTGATCTCAAAAAAAGAATCCATCCATAAACTAATCAGCTTCTATAATAAAACCAGTATAGCGCCAAAAGAAGTAAATTCCATGCTAGAGGAAAAGGGGTTGGCAAAACTTAAGCAACCTCAAAAAATCTCTAAACTTTACTCTCGACCGAATATTTATTTCCAGGATTTACTTAAAGCGTCAAAAATATCAGCTTTTATTGTGTCGGAAAGACCCGAAGAGGAAGCCGTCTCACAGGCTGAAATACAAATAAAGTACTCTGGTTATATTGACAAGGAAATAAAAAACGCCGAAAAAATAAACAGGCTAGAAAATCTTAAAATACCAGAAGGATTTGATTTTATGTCTATGAAATCCCTTTCCAGTGAGGCGAAAGAGAAATTAGCACAAATATCCCCCACCACTCTTGCCCAAGCATCGCGAATATCGGGTGTTTCTCCTAGTGATATTTCCTCTATTTTGGTAAAAATTGGAAGATGATGTTTCACGTGGAACAAAATGCTAAAGATCTACATTGTGAGGCTAAAGATTACTTAGTCACAGGGGGAAAATTCAAAATTTATCTTGATGAAAACAAAATTATTGGTAAAACAATCCCTTTTCCAGAAAAAGAGGAAATGAGTAAATACTATAACTCAAAAGAGTATTATCCTCATTCACTAAATAAGAGAAATCTATTTAGTTTACTTTATTCAAAAGCCAGAAAATATATGCAACACAAAAAACTTAGATGGATGAAAGGTTTTTTAAAACACAACTCAAATGTTTTAGACTATGGTTGCGGGTCAGGATCTTTTGTCAGGTATTTAAGGGCTAAAGCCATTAATGCCTACGGATACGAACCCAATATCAAGCTCAATACTCTTGGCGAATTTAATTATATAACGGATAAGGATGCGTGGAAAAATAAAAAGTATGACATCATTTTTCTGTGGCACGTCCTAGAGCATATCCACAACCCTTTCCTTTTAATTGAAAACCTAAAAGAAAACTTAAATAAAAACGGAGAAATTTTTGTTGCTATTCCCAATTACAAATCACATGATTCAAAATATTATGGAAAATACTGGGCTGGATATGACCTGCCTAGGCATCTATGGCATTTTACGCGAGAAAGTATCTATCAGATAGCTGAAAAAACCAACTTCAAAATTAAAAAAGAAAAATTACTATACTTAGACGCAATATACGTTTCATTTCTGTCAGAAAAGAATAAGGCCAATTCCTTCCCCTTTTTTCTTGGCCTCATGACTGGCCTTTTGTCTGTTATAAAAAGTTTTTTTACCAGAGAGAGTTCCTCGCTTTTCTTTATTTTAAAAAAGATTTAATCGCCTATGTATAAAATATCAGAAAGCTCGAGAAGAAAACTGGTTATTAATAATTTAGAGTTGGCGTTTTTATTAATATGACGTAAATTAATATCAAACAAAGAGATTAAACGGTTGTAGTTTCCGTCATTCACGTAAGGAGCAAAATTATCAATTGAGAAGTCATTGGAAACTTTGAACGCATATAACTCATTTATTCTTTTGGAATAAAAATAGATTTGACGTATAAACCCTATGCCAAATGAAAAAAAATCCCTTATAGCAGATTTATTCAATGACCCTATTTCATCTGATTTTCTTAAAAGCTGAGAAAAGTCTTTTCTGATAGCAGACAAATAACACCCCCTTAAGCAGTCAATAAAAAGCCATTCCCGCTCCTTTGAAGAACCTGACGAATCTGGAACTAACTTTTTCAAATCTTTTTTTAACTCTTCATGCTCCAAAGGCGGCAGCCTTATAACTTGGCATCTAGAAGCAATGGTAGGCAGGATCTTTGCCTGGTCTTTTGCGATTAAAATGAAATAAGTATGTTTTGGGGGCTCCTCTAACACCTTTAGCAGTCTATTTGCCGCGTTTGCGTTTATATAATCTAACCCCCAAATAATACAGGCTTTTTTGTCGCTCTGAAATGGTTTCAAATTTAGCAATGAGATCATTTGTGAAATTTGACCAACTCTAATTTCTCCAGGTTTATTACTAGAAGACGAAAAGTCTAGCCACTCATCAAAAGACCCTAAAATCAGAGTAGACATGAATTCACGCCACTTATCCGAGTAAAATACGTTCATTTTCTTATCAAAATGTTTTTCTTCTCTTTTTTCCGGCTTTTTAGTGGGATAGATATAATGAAGATCAGGGTGAACAAAGATGGGTCTATTTACCAAACGGGTTGGATTGCCAACAATACTTAATCCTAATCTAGATGCAAGTTGTAACGACCCTCTTCCTCCGGAGTCTATAATGCAGATTGCATTTGGTATTCTATCTCCACGTATGTTTTTAAAAAGATTTTCCCTGATTTGAGAATTTGTCATTTATATTTTTGATGATAGCGTTAATATTAATTTTATTAAACGTAATATAAAAACTATAATTAAATTTGAACCAAAAAATTTAATGTTAATTTCGGAATTAGATTTAAAAGACAAAAAAGTTTTGGTCAGGGTGGACTTTAACGTTCCAATGAATAAAAACCTTGAGGTAACAGACAATACAAGAATAAAATCCTCAATGAATACTATTATGCATATCCTCAGAAATGGAGGGGCCTGTATTTTGATTTCGCACATGGGAAGACCAAACGGATATGAAAAAAATCTATCATTAAAAAACATTGTTGGAGAACTAGAAAAATTGTTAAATAAAAAGATAATTTTTCTGAATGACTGTATCGGGGAAAGAATTGAAAAAGCATGCCGCGAAGCAAAAAAAGGAGAAGTTATCCTATTAGAAAATTTAAGATTTTATCCGGAAGAAGAATTGGGAGAAGTCAACTTTGCCAGGGCATTATCCAAAATTGGCGATGTCTATATTAACGATGCATTTGGAACAGCACACAGAAATCATGCGTCCACAGGAATTCTTCCAACCCTTTTTAAGAGAAAAAAAGCCATGGGGTTCTTACTTCACAGAGAAGTAGAGGCCATTGAAAAGGTCTTAAAGAATGGACGAGCTCCAGTTTTATCGATAATAGGGGGTGCTAAAGTGTCATCTAAAATTCAGATTTTAAAAAATCTAATAAATTTTGTTGATGACATAATAATAGGTGGAGGAATGGCCTATACATTCATAAAATCACAAGGGGGAGAAATAGGCAATTCTTTGGTTGAAGAAGTATTCTTAGATGAAGCTCAAAAGATTCTTTTATTGGCCAAAGATAAAAATGTTAAAGTTCATCTTCCACATGATGTGGTTGTTTCAGAAAAACTCTCCAATAGCTCTGCCACAGAAACAGTGAACATATATAATATTCCAAAAAATATGGAAGGTCTAGATATTGGACCATTAACAATTAAAAAATTTAATGAAACCATTCTTAATTCAAAAACAATTTTATGGAACGGACCCTTAGGCGTTTTCGAAATGTCAAACTTTCAAAATGGCACCAAACAAATTGCTTTATCAATTGCTAATTCAACTAAGCGTGGAGCCTTTTCTCTGGTTGGAGGAGGAGATTCTATATCGGCAATTAAACTCTTCGGGATGGATGATAAATTCAGCTATGTATCTACAGGCGGTGGAGCAATGTTAGAGAGCATAGAGGGAAAAGTTTTACCCGGCATCGAAGCTATTTTAAATTAAAATTTTGAAAAAACTAATACCTATTTTTCTCGTTATTTTATCTTGTAAAAAAGTGAAAAATACACCATATCTGCCTCAATCGAGTGGAAATATTAATAATGTTTCTATAGTTATGAAAGAAAAAGAATGGGAGTCCAGACTAGGTGAAAGTACACGAAATATAGTTGGGGATATTTACCAGGGGCTCCCAATAGATGAGCCAAATTTTAAATTTTTCAATATCAGCCCAAAACAGTTTAACGGGTTTTCAAGACATTCCAGGAATATACTTTACTTTCAAAAAGACACTACAAACAAATTTAGAATTTATAAAAACCTCTATTCAAAACCGCAACTATTTTTTTTAATTCAAGGAGAAGATGAAGACATATTAATCAACTATCTAATTGAAAACAAACCTTTAATTATTAATACTATTAAAGAGGGAGAGAGAAAAGAGAAAATTAGAAGGATTAAAAAGTCCCCTTCCAAATCCAATGTCTTAAGGAAAAAAATGAGAATAAACTTAGTTTATCCAAGTGTTTATAAAAAAGTTAAAGACACTTTTAATTTCATTTGGCTGGAGAAACAAATTTTAAAAGGCACATTAAATATAATTTCTTATCGACTGCCTCTAAACACCATAAGTGATCCTCCAAAACTAAACGATGTCATAAGAATTAGAGATTCCATTGGTAAAATAAATATACCTGGACGCTTAGAAGGAACATATATGATAACAGAAAAAGACTACAGGCCATATTTTTTTAAATTAAATATGGGAGGAAAAATAATTTTTGAAACAAAAGGAATGTGGGAGGTCAAAAACGACTTTATGGGTGGGCCATTCATAAATTATATTTTAAAAGATGAAAAATCTAATGAATGGGTTATCGTAGAAGGATTCGCGTTCGCCCCCTCTGTATCGAAGAGAGATTACATGTTTGAGTTAAATTCGATATTATCGACCATTTCAACCAATAATTGATAAAAACTATTTTTCTTTTTTTTGATTTGACTCTTCTTCTTTAGAGGCATTTTTGAATTCCTTTATTCCACTACCAAGTCCACGCATCAATTCAGGGATTTTCCTTCCACCAAACAGCAAAAGGACTATTAGTAAAATAATTGCTATTTCTTGGAAACTAAAGGCTAAAATTATGTTATAAAGATTCATAATATTTTATTTACACAAATGTAATCATATTTTTGCATTTTAAAAGACAGACCCTGTTAATATAAAACACCATAGTTATAGGATTGTTTATCTTTACTTGATTCATGAAAAAAAAGCCAAATTTCAGGAAGCGAATAACAAAAAAACTTCTAAGTAGGTATAGACTTGTGATTCTCAATGAGGAAAATTATGAAGAACAGTTTTTTTTCAGATTATCAATTCTTAATCTAGTTATAATTTCAACTTTTTTATTTTCATTCTTAATAACAAGCGTTCTATTAATAGTATCATTTACTTCATTAAAAGAATTTATCCCAGGGTACGCATCTAATTTGATGAGAAAACAAGCGATTTTAAATGCCAGTAAATTAGATTCTCTTACAATTTCATATAACCAATCTTTAAGTCAATTAAACTCTATAAAGAGAGTTTTAACAGGCGATATTGAATTTGAAGAATTTAAAGAAAGGGAGTTTAAACTAGATACTGAAAACATTGAAGTTAAATTAAACTCAAAAAAAATTAAGGAAGACTCCTTATTAAGAAGAATTGTAGAACAAGAAGACAAATACAGTGTAATTAGTAACGCGATAAGTGATGAAAGGTTTTTGTTTTTTTCACCATTATCAGGTTATATATCCCAAAAATTTGATCCATCACAAAAACATTTTGCCATTGATATTGTTGCAAAGGAGAATGAACCAGTAAAATCAGTTGCAAGTGGGGTTGTGATTTTTTCTGAATGGTCTTCGGATACAGGATATGTCATAATCTTAGAACATAAGCAGGGCTATTTATCAGTTTACAAGCACAATGAATCGCTAAACAATACCCAAGGAGACATAGTACAAGCTGGCGATGTGATAGCCACTGTAGGAAACACAGGAGAATATTCTACAGGATATCATTTGCACTTTGAATTATGGAATGACGGCTATCCTCTAGACCCTGAAGACTTTATTGATTTTTCACCCTAGGATACAATATGTACTATAAAATCGCCAAAAGTTTTGCAAGTTATATCATCTCCAAAAACCAATTTTGGATAACAAACCCTATTCAAGCACAATCCAAAACACTAAAAAATTTAATAAATAACGGCAAAAACACCTTATTTGGTCAACAACATTTTTTTAAGGAAATAAAAGGATATGATGATTTTAAAGATTCAATCCCTATCAGAGATTATGAGAAATTTAAAATTTATATTGATAGAATAATGAAGGGAGAAAGTGATGTCATTTGGCCTGGGAAACCAGTATATTTTAGTAAAACCAGCGGCACTACATCAGGGATTAAAAACATTCCAATATTTAAAAATGCAATTAAAACACATATTAACTCTGCTAGAGATTCTATCTTGCAGTATATTTTAAATAGTGGTGATACAAGTTTTATAAAGGGTAAACAGATATTTATACAAGGTTCACCTTTGTTAAAGACCAAAAAAGGGATTAAAATTGGGAGATTATCCGGCATTGTGGCCCACCATGTTCCTTTTTACATGAAATCATCTAGAATGCCAAGTTGGGATGTTAATTGCATAGAAGATTGGGAAGAAAAGATAAATGCCATTGTAGATGAAACAATGAATCAAAACATGACTTTAATAAGCGGTATTCCGCCTTGGGTCCAAATGTATTTTGAAAAAATTATTGAAAAAAGTGGCCAAAAAGTTGGCAACGTTTTTGAAAATTTTTCTCTTTTTATCTATGGGGGAGTTAGTTTCAAACCCTACAAAAAAATATTTGATGAATTAATTGGAAGGAAAGTTAATTCAATACAAGTTTACCCTGCATCTGAAGGTTTTTTTGCCTACCAAGACCAAATGGACAATGAGTCTATGCTTTTGATACTAAACAATCACATATATTATGAATTTATTGAAACTAAGGATTTATTAGTGGGTAACAATAACTATATACCCTTGTCGGAGGTCAAAGTTGGAAAGAACTATGCCTTAATAATATCAACCTCGTCAGGATTATGGAGATACAATATCGGCGATACAATTCAGTTTACTGAAATAAAACCATTTAGGATAATTGTGACTGGGAGAATTAAACATTTTATTTCTGCATTTGGAGAACATGTAATTGCCAAGGAAGTGGAAACAGCAATAAGAGAGGCATCATCAAAATTAAAATCAAAAATACGCGAATTCACAGTTGCCCCTCAGGTTGCTCCTGAAGTTGGGTTGCCATTTCATGAATGGTTTATTGAATTTGAACAAATAAATGATAATTTAGAAGAAATAGAGTGCATAATTGATAATATAATGCAAAGACAAAATATTTATTATAAGGATCTTATTCAAGGCAAAATATTATCACCCCTTAGAATCACAAAAATAAAAAAAGGTGGATTTAACAACTATATGAAATCGATAGGGAAATTAGGGGGGCAAAACAAGGTACCCCACCTTTCTAATGACAGAAAAATCGTTAATCAACTTAAAAATCAAATCATTAGATAATGAATGTTCTAATTACAGGCGGTTTGGGTTTTATAGGCGGACATTTTTTGAGAAAAATAAAAGACGAGAAATCTTTTAACCAAATAATAGTTTTTGATAAAATGACTTATGCCTCCAACTACGGGAGATTAAAAAGTATTTTTGAGAAAAACAACTTTATACTTGTTAAAGGAGATATTCAAAACAAAGATAACCTTATGAAAGTTTTTCAAACCTACAAGCCAAATATTATAATAAATTTCGCCGCAGAGTCCCACGTAGACAGTTCAATACAAAATCCGGAGCTGTTTCTAGATGTTAATACAAAAGGGACCTTAAATTTATTAATGGAAGCAAAAAAGCTGTGGATTAAGGAAAATAACACGCTAAAAAGCCAATATAAAAACTCTGTTTTTTACCAAATCTCTACTGATGAAGTTTTTGGGTCTTTATCTTTTACTAGTTCTTTTGATGAAAAATCTCCATACTCTCCTAACAGCCCATATAGTGCCTCAAAGGCAAGTGCAGATCATTTCGTAAAAGCGTTTCACAAAACATTTAATTTGCCGACGATTATATCTTACTGTACGAATAACTTTGGACCGTTTCAAAATAAGGAAAAATTAATTCCAAAAATAATCTCGTGCGTTGAAAAAAATAAAGATATACCCATATATGCTGACGGATCCAATATTAGAGACTGGATTTATGTTGAGGATCACTGCAATGCAATTAAATTAATTTTAAACAAAGGCAAACCTGGAAAGGAATATTGTATCGGAGGATCTAACGAAATGTCTAATTTAGAAATTTGTAAATTGATTCTTGAAATTATTGATAAATTAATTCCTGATAAAAGAAAAAGAAAATATATGGATAGAATCAAATTTGTAAAGGACAGAAAAGGTCATGATTTCAGATACTCCCTTAGGACAAGTAAAATTTTCTCTGACCATGAAATATTTAAAAACTCCTCTTTCAAGGAGAATTTAAAGCTTACCGTGTCTCACTTTCTGAATTTAAAAAAATAAAAACTTTATGAAAGGAATTATTCTAGCAGGGGGGACAGGGTCGAGATTATTTCCTATGACATTATCAGTTAGTAAACAGCTTTTACCCATCTATGACAAGCCTATGATATATTATCCTCTTAGCACACTAATCAAATGTGGGATTAAACAAATATTAATTATTTCAACAATAGACGATTTACCAATTTTTAAAAGACTCTTAGGTGATGGTTCTCAATGGGGTTGTTCCTTCAATTTTGAGTCACAGGATTATCCCAAAGGTCTTGCGGATGCCTTTATAGTTGGAGATAAATTTATTGGAAATTCCAGTGTGACCCTAATTTTAGGTGATAATTTTTTCTTCGGAGGTAACTTCGAGAATGAGATTTTATTACGAAAAGACTTAAAAGGGGGATTCATTTTTGCTCTAAGAGTTAGCAATCCTAAAAGATATGGAGTCATTGAATTCGATGATAACTTTAATCCAATTGGTATTGAAGAAAAGCCTAAAACACCGAAATCCCCGTACGCTGTCCCCGGCATTTATTGTTATGATTCTAGTGTGGTTTCAAAGGCAAAACGTCTTGATTTTTCACAAAGAGGTGAGTTAGAAATAACAGAGATTAATAAAGCTTTTCTTAAAGACTCGAATCTTGAAGTTAAACTACTAAGCGAAGATACGATTTGGCTAGATACAGGCACGGTGGATTCGTTAATGAAAGCAAATCAATTTGTGGAGACACTCCAGGAAAGGAAAGGCATATTGGTAGGCTCACCAGAATTATCCGCTTTTCAAAGTAATCTTATAACAAAAGAGACTTTATCTATTTTGGTCGAATCTATGGCGGAGAGCAAATATGGTGAATTTCTCAAATCGAATCTATAGAATGAGAATTATAAACTCCCCATTTCAAGGTTGTTATTTGTTAAAAGAGAAGGTTATTGAAGATAAGAGAGGTCATTTTCTAGAAACATACAACCACAATCTTTTAAAAGAAAAAATTTACTCTAATCACTTCGTCCAAGAGAACGAGTCTTTTTCACGAAGTAAAGTTATTCGAGGAATGCATTATCAAGAAGAACCATACTCACAAAATAAAATTATCAGAGTTTTGAGTGGCAAAATATGGGACATAGTAATTGATTTAAGACCGGATTCCTCGTCGTATTTAAATTCATATGGTGTTGAGTTATCTCATGAAAATGGGAAGCAACTATTCGTTCCTTCCGGATTTGCTCACGGTTTTGCAGTCACTTCTGACTATGCAAGGGTAATATACAAAGTTAGTAAACCCTATATGCCAAATTTTGAAAGGGGATTCCGACCTTTTGACCCCCAACTTAATCTAAAGTGGCCATTTTCAAAACAAGATGCTATTTTAAGCGATAAAGATTCAAATTGGCCATTATTCAAAAAAAATGCTAAATAATAAAAAGATTTTAGTTACAGGGTCTGAAGGTCAATTAGGAAAGACACTTCAGAAGAGATGTTCAGGGGAATACGGTTTTGATTGGATATTTCTCTCTAGAGAAGAGCTTGATATAACCCAAACTGGCGAAATTCAGGCAGCATTTAAAAAGTATAATCCAAAATTTTGTATTAATTGTGCTGCTTTTACTGACGTGTTAAAATCTGAAAAAAAGCCTTTGTTAGCATTTAAAATAAATGTAGAAGGTGTTAAAAACTTAACACAGATTTGTAATATCAACGAATCTATATTGATACATATTTCAACTGACTATGTGTTTGATGGTGCCAAAAAAAGACCATATGAGGAAAATGATAAAGCAAACCCTTTGAATGCATATGGAATGACAAAGTATTTGGGCGAAAAGCATGTTTTGGCTAATGCTAATTTTGGATACGTTATTAGAACTTCATGGTTATATTCAAAAAATTTTGGACGTAATTTTTACAGAAATATTTTAAGCGAAGCATCCATCGGAAATGAAATTAAAGTTGTTAAAGATCAATATGGGACTCCAACAAACACAGAAAAGGTTGCTGATTTTATTATAAAAATCATCACTTCCTTACCCAAGAAAGGTATTTACCATTGTGCGGGAGAAGAAGTTATGTCATGGTATGATTTCGCAAATAAAATAGTTAATGAAAACAACTACCCTAATAAAATTATACCAATTGATTCTAATTATAAGGTGGTTAAACGACCTTCATATAGCCCACTAAAAAATACTGAAATATAAATGAAATCCTTCAGCATTGTTGTACCAGCCCATAACGAAGAAAAATTTTTGCCACTTTTTTTAAAATCCATTTGTTCTCAAAATTTATTGCCAGAAGAATTAATATTGATTGATGACAATTCAAATGATAGAACAAAAAAAATAATGCTTGATTACCAAAAAAAAAATAGTTTCATAAAAGTTTTCAGTTATAAATCTTCAGCTGAGCATATGCCAGGGGCAAAAGTGGTAAATGCATTTCTTTTTGGCTATTCAAAATTGACTAAGCCCTATGAATTCGTCTTCAAATTAGATGCCGACTTAGTACTTCCCCCCAAATATTTTCATTTAATAATTAATGCTTTTTCAAACCCCAGAATTGGAATTGTAGGTGGTATTTTAATTGAACTTTCTAAAGAAGGCAAATGGGAAAATTCCCACCCAATGAAAAAGAATCACGTTCGTGGAGGGTTAAAAGCGTATAGCTTAAAATGCTATAGAAAAATTGGAGGTCTGATTCCAGAGATGGGATGGGATACAATTGACGAAATCCTTGCAATGTACTATGGATTCGAAGTGAAAGTTTTGAATAATGTAAAAGTGAAACACTTAAGGCCAATAGGGAACCTTTATTCTAAAAACACCTCTTTTATGCAAGGTCAGGCATTTTATAAAATGCGATACGGTCTTATCGTTGGTACTCTTGCTTGCCTGAAAGGTTTTTTAATTAAAAAATCTTTATCTTTTTTATTTTGGAGTATACTTGGACTTCTAAATGGCTTTTTGAAAAAAAAACCATATATAGTCACAA
>CACONV010000006.1 GCA_902628605.1 uncultured Bacteroidota bacterium | reverse complement strand
TGTGGATCTAACCCCAAAGTGGAAAGTAGGTGTATCTTCTGGTTATGATTTCAAAGGAAAAGGTGTAACTTATACTCAATTCGTAATTGATAGAGACTTGAACAGTTGGAAATTAAATTTTAGTTGGGTGCCTTTCGGACAAAGGGCATCTTGGTATTTTTTTATAGGCATAAAATCTGGACTCTTGAGCGATCTTAAATATGATAAAAGAAGAGAACCAGACAGAAATTTTAAATAGAATGAAAAAGGAAATTATATATACAAATGATGCTCCTGAACCTATTGGACCCTATAATCAAGGTGTTAAAATAGGAAGAACACTTTATGTCTCAGGACAAATCCCACTGATACCAGGAAAAATGGAGCTTGTCAATAATGATTTAGAAAAAGAGACAATTCAAGTAATGAAAAACATAGAAGCGATACTTTTAAAAGCAAATATGACATTTGTTAATGTTGTAAAAACTACAATATTTTTGTCTGATATGAGAAATTTTGAAATAGTGAACAAAATTTATGGTAGAT
Organism: uncultured Bacteroidota bacterium; assembly: GCA_902628605.1. The sequence continues at coordinate 42,157 of CACONV010000006.1, read as the reverse complement.
ATTTTAATCCTGAAAATGCACCTGCTAGAGAAACTGTTGAGGTGAGCAATTTGCCAAAATATGTAAGATTAGAAATTTCAGTGATTGCGAGCGAGATTGACTAAAATTTTTCATTTTTGGAATGAAATTGAACTAGCTTGTCAATAGGTCTTTTTACAACATTACCTAGAGATAGGCCATAGCTTTGAAGTTTAGATTTTATTTCATCTTTCAGAAAATAAGAAATAGAACCGACAAAATGAACAGGAATTTCTTTTGCTTCCTTGAATTGAAGAATCTGGTGTCGGATAAACCTATCCAATCCATTATCAATTAGGGTTCGCATATAGTCATTATTTTTATTATCTATCAAAAATTGAGCAAACTTTGCCAAATAAGCATTTGGTGACTCTTTTTTATATAAAAACTCTTTAACATGATCAGGATCTAAATTGTAAACATTTTCGAATTTTTTTGATAATTCAGAAGGCATCTCGTGGAAATAATATCCTCTTAGTAATTGTTTACCAAAGAAATTTCCACTTGCTTCATCCATCAGTATGTATCCTAAAGAAATTATTAATTGCTTAGCACTCTTTCCATCAAAAAAAGTACAATTTGAACCAGTTCCGAGGATACAAACAATTGATTTTTCTCCAATCGTTGCTGAAGCGTATACTGCTGCGTAAGTATCTTCTTTAATGATAAATTTACAATTTTCAAAAATATCATCGAAAACCTTATACATCCTATCAATTGACGTTTTCACACCACAACCAGCTCCATAAAAATAAATGTTTTTAAAGTTTTTCCTGTTTTTAAAAATCTCAAAATTGTTTATTATTCTTTCCCTCAATATAGATGTTGTTAATACATGAGGATTCATACCCAATGTTTGAGTAGAAAAAGATATTTTACCATTATTGTCTAATGCAATCCAGTCAGCTTTTGTGGCTCCACTATCAACAATTAAATCCATTTTAAATGTTATTAATGTGCTGAGCCAATGAAATTAACTTTGATGAATATCCACACTCATTATCATACCAACTTATTATTTTAAAAAAATTATCATTTAGCCTTATACCTGCATTAGCATCAAAAATTGAAGTTCTCTCATCTCCAATAAAATCTTGAGAAACTACTGGTTCGTCCTCATAACCCAAAACATCCTTCAGTGAGGTCTCACTTGCATTTTTCATAACCTTTTTAACATCCTCGTAATCCGTTGATTTTTCCAGTTCAACCGTAAGATCAACAACAGACACATTTGCCGTAGGAATTCTAAATGCCATCCCAGTTAACTTCCCCTCTAGACTTGGAATAACCTTTGTAACCGCTTTGGCTGCTCCAGTAGATGCGGGAATAATATTTAATAGTGCACTTCTACCTCCTCTAAAATCTTTTTTTGAGGGTCCATCTACAGTAAACTGGGTTGCTGTAGTTGCGTGAACTGTAGTCATCAAAGCTTGTTTTATAGTAAAATTGTCGTTTAAAACCTTAGCTATAGGAGCAAGGCAGTTGGTAGTACAAGACGCATTAGATACAATTAAATCACTTGCTTTTAAATCCATATGATTTACACCAACCACAAACATGGGAACATCTGGAGAAGGGGCTGATATAACAACTTTTTTTGCTCCTCCATTAATATGGAGCATTGCTTTATCTTTTGACGTAAAAAAAACCCGTGCATTCAGCAACGACATCCGTATTTGATTTATCCCAATCAATCTTTTCAGGATTTGACTCACTTGTTATTCTAATCTTTTTGCCACCAACAATAAGAAAATCATTTTCAACATTAATTTCCTCTTTAAAAAGTCCATGTACAGAATCATATTTTAGCAAATAGGCTAAATGTTTTACATCAAGTAGATCGTTAATTGCAACGACTTCGACATCAGGCTTTTGCATTGCAAGACGAAAAATCATTCTTCCAATTCTTCCAAAACCGTTAATTCCTATTTTTAATGACATTTTTTTAAATTTTAAATTGATAATATATCTGTCAAACGAAGCAAATCCTTGTTCGTTGCAGACTTGATTTTAGTAACATTTTGAAGAGGGGTTAGTTTTAACTGATTATTTTCAATTCCAACCATAGAAGACGACTCACCTGCTATTAGAGATTCAACAGCAAAAACACCCATTCTTGAAGCTAAAACACGATCAAAACAAGTTGGTGCTCCTCCCCTTTGCATATGTCCTAACACAGAAACCCTTACTTCATAATCTGGTAGATTTTTTTCAACATAGGATGCAAGTTCAAAAACATTTTTCCCTGTTTTATCACCTTCAGCAACAACAACAATACTTGATGCCTTTCCGGTTTTTTCACTTTTTTTAAGTGAATTTAAAAGTTTTTTTAGTCCTCTATCTTCTTCAGGTATTAAGATTTCTTCAGCTCCAGCACCAATTCCAGAATGCAAAGCAATATGGCCAGCGTCCCTTCCCATAACTTCAATAAAAAAAAGTCTATTATGAGAAATCGCTGTGTCTCTTATTTTGTCAATTACTTGTATGACAGTATTGATAGCAGTGTCATAACCTATAGTGTATTGTGTTCCTGAAATATCGTTATCTATTGTTCCAGGTATACCTATTACAGGGAAATTAAATTCCTTTTGAAATATTCTTGCCCCATTAAAAGAACCATCTCCCCCAATTACAACTAGAGATTCGATTTTATTTTTTGTTAAATTATTGTATGCTTTTTTTCTCCCTGAAGAAGTTCTAAAGTCGGTGGATCTAGCCGACTTAAGAATTGTACCTCCTTGTTTATAATATTATTAACTCTTCTTGCATTTGCCTTATCTATTAAGTTTTCAATTAAACCTTGATATCCTTTGTATATAATAAAACACTCTAAATTGTAGAAAGCGCATGCCCTGACAACTGCTCTAACAGCCGCATTCATACCAGGAGCATCACCTCCAGAAGTAAGAACAGCAATTCTTTTCATATTTTCAGATAGAAAAATATTTTGGTTGACTAAAATAAAGATTTAATGGAATATAACATATTATTTCGTTTTCAAAGATTCTGATTTTATTTTATTAATCAAATTTTTAAAAGTATTAAAATCTACTTGATAAGATAATCCCATTCCTTGTGTATAACCAAATTCGTCTCCTAAGTATCTAAAATCATTTTCTCTGTTAAAAATTTTCGCTCTTAAATTTCCATTTTCGTTTAAAATAAAATCTATTTGTACATCCCCTACAATAACTGTCTGCTGCATTCCATCAATGGGAACACCAATTTTTCCGTTAATTAAAATTTTGTCGCTTAGCTGAGTACTAAGAGAAAGACCTATTCTGTCTTCGGTTTGCAAATCATATAAAGGGTTATTTTCTCCTTGTAGATAGTTTAAACCAACATTTAATTTAGATTCTCCAGACCCTCCGATTAATGTACTTAAAACATCTGAGGCCTTTTCATATAAATTGTTTGTAATTCCTTGAAAAGAAACTGATACTTGACTAATAAAAATACCTTGAGATAATAATGAGAGAGCCTGTGTTTGTCTTATTTCCTGATCAGACAAACGATAGTTAATTTCAGATGAAATAACACCTGTTGTATTAGGAAATGTTATATCAAAAATAGGATCATTTGGTTTTAGAAGGTTACCAATCAACTGAATTGAAACATTTGTAGGTATTTTTCTGTTAAAATTTGGGTTATCAACCAATAAAGCTGGATTTGCTCCCCCAGGCACCTCGTATGTAGCTAAAATATTTAATTGAGCATCTGTAGGGTCACCGTTCCAAATAATGGATCCACCGGGTTTTACGGTAAACTTTTTGTCAATTAAACCTAAATTTTTAAAATTATAGGTGCCGTCATAAGTTACATAGTCACCGAATATATTAAACTTTCCGTCAGTGTTAGTTTCAATTAAAATTTTTCCATTACCTCTTCCAGATAAAGTACTACCAGATTTTTGATCAACTACTATTTCTAATTCTGCATCTCTGGTGATACCGAGATCAAATACCATTTCGAATCCACGAAACTGTTCATCAAAAGTTGATACTTCATTTTCAGACTCTTTCACTCTATTTTGAGATTTTGGAACAAAATCAATGAAAGAAGTATCTGATAAACCTTTATTTTCTTGCCATGGTATAACTATATTTGTTCCATTAGCAGTAACACCTGAAACGGATAAATTCACTGATTTAAAAGGCCCCTTAAATGAGGCCTTGCCATTAAGAAAACCCTTTCCATAAAAACGAGATTCTAAATTTTTTGTTTTATTAAATAATAATAATCTTTTGGAAGTTACATCTAAATCAATACCCCAATCTTTAAAATTTTTATGGAAAAGATTTCCGTTAGCAGTAGCAACAGTCTTTTCATAACTATCTAGCAACTCTGTGTTAATGAACCTTATAGATTGATCTTGAAAAAATATTGGGGTTTTATCTCTAATTTTATATTCTGTATTAGTAATTGGTAAATACAGATTCCCTTTATTGATTGTAGTTTTCCCTTTCAATTTAATATCAGACAATGATCCCCACAAATTTAGATTTCCACTTACAATCCCGTGTATTCTGTTTACTTTATTTTTGCCAAAAGACGATAAAAAGGATAAATCAAAGTCATCAAGATTAAAGTCAACATCAAGATTTATATTTTTATCAACTATAAAAACATTCCCAAGTCCAAGAATATTTTTTTTACCATCATTTATAACTGAAGTACTTATTTTATAAGTTTTATAAATAGGACTACCACTAAGAGAAAAATCAAAATCACCAATTAGATTTTGATTTAAAGCAAGATTTTTGGTTATTATTTTGGCAGAAGCACTTTGAAGTTCTTCATTTTGATTTATAATTATTTCTGAAGACAAAAAACCATTCAAATCAAATTTTTCATTTTTTGATAAAAATTGATGGAGCTTTAAATCTTTTGTAATCAATTTTAAATCGAAATTGTCATTAGATTTATATCTAAAATTTGAACTAATAGATTGATTTTTACTCTCAAGCAAAAGATTTGTAAGTTTAAATTCTCTTGTGTTTTGATTATACGAAATTGAAGAAGTTGAGTCCTTTAATTTCCAAAGTTCACTATCTAAATAAAAAGAAATATCGTTTAGATTAACGGTGATTTTATTATTAAAAATTTTATTATCAAAGACAATTTCAAACTTCTCTTCTTTTTCGCCATAGAAACCATTTAAGAAGGCCCTATTAGTATTCTCAAAGTTTGTTGTTAATTTTAATTTTTGGAATAGAAAGTTATTGTTTTTAAACGTCCCAACATCGAATTTGAACAATTCATTATTTCTATCAAGTTTGAGAGATAAAGATTCAATTTTATATGTATCAGTGGATAAAAACGGTACATCCAACTCAACATATGAATTATTGAATTTGTCTTTTAATCCTACTTCAAATTTTATTGCAGATGGATTGTTAAGTTCCGGATACAATGCCTTTATTAACTTTTCTTTTAAAAAAATATTTAAGCTTAGAAATAAATTTGATTTTTTGTTTGGACTTGTTTAAAAAAGAGTTCGAAATTTTCTACAAGAAAACTAGATAGGTTACTGTACTTAACATTAGATAATAGTGAGAGGTTAAAGGCCTCATTATTAGAAAATATTTGATTCTCTTTATTTGATGATGTTTTGAAATTTAAAACAAATGGACTAAATGAAGTTTCGTTGAAACTTATATTATTTAATAAAACGGTACCTGGACTTTTACCACCATTATAATCGATATCAAAAAATATATTTTTTCTCTTGTTATTGGAAGAATTTAAAGAGTATGGGAAATTTGAAAAATGTAAGGAGGATTTTAGATTTAGAATTTTATCAAACTGATCTGAAAGTGATGAGGATAATACTAATTTTAAATTTTCATCATTAATATTTGTTTTTAAATTATATCTTTCATTTGATTTTTTATTCAAGAGGATGTTTATGTCGCTTAGTTTTTGATTATTAAATTCAAATGAATCCAAAGAGACTTTTAAATCTAAAAAGTCGATTTTTTTAAAATCTGAAACTAGAGTGTTATATGTAGAAATACCATTGAATTTGATTTTACCCAATTTTTGATAAAAACTATAAATGGAAAAGTCATGAAAAGAGTTTGTATTCTTTATTTTCCAATTGCCATCTAACTTTTCTAAGCCAATATTTGATTTAATATATCCATTTTCAATATTAAATTTTGAATTAATTAAAGTAAAAGAATTTAATTTAGTTTTAAAATCAGTGCTTAGTTCAAGATTGTTTAAAAGTTTAATCTCTCCAGATAAAAAATCAGGGGCATTTGTTTTAACAAACTTGTTTAAATCATCCTTATGAAGAATAGTATAAATTTTTTCTCCTTCTAAAATTACATCATCAATCGAATTAGATTTTACCGTAAAGTATCCCTGAGAAAATGATTGATTTGAAAAAGTAATTTTAAACTTTGAAAATAGATTTTTTATCGAACCAGAAAATATATTTTTTATTTGCAAATCTTGGGGAAATTCATAATTAGAAAAAGCGTTTTTGGGTATAGAAGCAGCTACTGAAAAATTATTAATAATCAAGTTTTCAAGAAAATTAGATGAATTACCCGTGCAGTAACTTATGTCCCCTTTGCCATTAATCAAATACTTATTATGAATTATATCTAATCCGTCAACGTATAAATTGTCGTAGACTTTATTTAGTTTTAAACTAGCATTCTTTAAATTTCCTATTTCTTTTGATTGAAAGCTGGCAGATTGGAGGCTTACATTTAGTGAATCTGAATTGATTGCTATTTCATCAAACACAAAATTGAGGTTTTTAACTATTGAATTTTGTTCTTTATAATTTAGTCTGTAATCTATACTCGAATTTGAAACAATTAAATTTTGAATTTTTAATTTTTCAAGAAGTCCTTTTATTTTAATTGATTTTAAAAATAACTCAAGATTTGTAACGTTTTCATCAGAATATTTCTCTAAATATAATTTTGGATCTACTAGTTCAATTGATTTTATATTAACTTTTTTAGATTTTAACTGGCTGTAACTTTGAAACTTTATATTTAAATTATTTACATATAAAAGTTCATTTCCTTTTAAATCTAAAATTTTAACACCAGAAAAAATTAGCGCTTCATCAGTTAAACTTAAATCATCAAAAAATAATTTATTGTTAAGAAAAGTAAATTGAGATTCAAGAATATTTTTAACTAATTTTACTTTAACATTTTTATTTTGAACGATCATATAGGAGGAAATCAAGAAAATAGTAATTCCCGAAAAAACAAAAACCAATTTCTTTAGGTGTATCTTGATGATCGATTAATTTTACTTGTTAAAAATAACAAATGATATGCAAAAACCGTGCTACATTTTAGGAATTGAATCTTCATGTGATGATACGGCAGCAGCAATTTTAGAAAATGATATTGTTCTATCAAATGTTATAGCCAAGCAAGAGATACATATAGAATACGGAGGTGTTGTTCCTGAACTTGCTTCACGTGCTCATCAAATTAATATTATTCCTGTTGTAGAAATGGCTTTGAAAAAAGCTGGGATTGAAAAAAAACAACTAAATGCTGTAGCTTATACAAGGGGTCCTGGCCTTTTAGGTTCATTATTAATTGGTTCATCATTTTCTAAATCACTAAGTATGGGTCTAAAAATCCCTTTAATTGAAGTAAACCATATGCACGGACACATACTTTGTCATTTTATTGATAACAAGCAAAATAAACCAGAATTTCCTTTCCTAGGAATAACAGTATCTGGAGGTCATACTCAAATTGTAATGGTAGAAGATTATTTTACAATGAATGAAATAGGAGGAACACTTGATGATGCAATCGGTGAAGCTTTTGATAAATGTGGTAAAGCAATGGGGTTTGATTATCCGGCAGGACCAATAATAGATAAATATTCGAAGAATGGAAATCCAAAAAAATTTAAATTCCCTATACCTAAAGTTAAAGATTTAGACTTTAGTTTTAGTGGATTCAAAACATCCGTTTTAAATTTTATAAATAAAAATGTAATTCTAGACCAAAATTTTATAGAAAAAAATGTTGAAGATCTATGTGCCTCTGTGCAATACACTTTAATTGAAATACTAATGTTAAAAATTAACTTAGCTGTTAAAAAAACAGGAATTACCCAAATTGCTATTGGAGGTGGAGTTGCAGCAAATTCTGAGCTAAGAAAAAGATTAAATCATGAAGGGGAAAAAAATAATTGGAAAACTTATATCCCAAATATTAATTATACTACTGATAATGCAGCAATGATTGGTCTTGTTGGATATTTAAAGTACAAAAATTCGCATTTAGGGAACTTAAAACAAAAAGCTTTGTCAAATTATAAAATATGAGGTATGAATCTTTTTTTTGATCCAAATCTAAATGCTGATTCAAGTGAGGTACTTGTTAATAAAAGTGAGATTAACCACATTGAAAAAGTTTTAAGAAAAAAAAAGGGTGATTTTTTGAATTTTACAAATGGAAAAGGCTTAGAGGCTTTAGTAGAAATTTGTTCTAATAGAAATGATTTCACCTTTAAAGTAAGAGATATAATTCATCACACAATTAAAGATCAAAACACTCACATAGCTATTTCGCCCTTAAAAAAATCTAGTTTTTTTGAATTGGTAGTTAGTAAAGCAACTGAATTAGGGATTAGAGAAATTACCCCCTTAATATGTGAAAACTCTTTGAGAAAATCTATAAATTACGACAGGTGCAAAAAAATTATAACTTCCTCTTTAAAACAATCACTTCAATATCATCTCCCCAAGTTAAACAAAGCAATTAGTTTTAAAGATTTTATTTTAAAGAACAATAATGGTATGATTGCACACTGCAATGAAGGGGAAAAAATAACAATTTCAAAGGCTCTAAAAAAAGTTAAAAATAAGGCAATTATTATTGGACCAGAGGGCGATTTTAGTTTGGATGAAATAAATTTTGCAAGAGAGTACAATTATAATGAAGTAACGTTAGGATCAAATAGATTAAGAGCCGAAACAGCAGCAATAGTCGCCTGCTCGTTGATGCTAGCAAGTGAATAATGATTAATTTATATATTTGAGCAATGAATGAAAATATAGTAGCAAAAGGAGTTTTGAAAGGAGCATTGTTTGTTTTGTTGCTCTCATTGCTTTTGTATTCAATTTATCTTTTGAAATCTATTATTTTATATATTTTTTTAGCAGCTGTTGTATCATTAATTGGAAGACCATTTGTGTTATTTTTTGTTAATAAATTAAAATTTAATAAAAATTTAGCTTCAATTTTTACTATATCATTTATCATCCTTTTAATATTAGGTTTTTTTTCTTTATTAGTCCCACTTATCGTTCAACAAACTGAAAATCTATCGCTTCTTGATATTAATTTATTGGAAAAAAGAATAAACAGGTTATTTAACGAAATTGCCATCTATATTGATTTAAATAAATCAAACATATATGATTTATTCACTAATCTGAATCTTTTTGAATTTTTAAATTTATCTTCTATCCCAATTTTTTTAAATCACTTCGTTGACATCCTCGGCGGGTTTACAATTGGGTTGTTCTCAATTATATTTATATCATTTTTCTTTCTAAAAGACTCTGATTTACTTGAGAATAGTATTTTCTTTTTCTTTGAAAAGAAAACACACTCCAGGTTAAAAAAGTCATTTGAGGAAATTAAAGATTTACTATCAAGGTATTTCATAGGTTTAATTATTCAAATATCTATTCTATTTTTTATTTACAGTGCATTTTTGTTAATATTTAAAATTAAAAACGCTTTAATAATAGCTTTTTTATGTGCGATTTTAAATTTGGTTCCATACATAGGTCCATTAATCAGCGGATTTTTAATGTTATTATTATGTATGACTTCAAATCTTGATCAAGATTTTAGCTCGGTTGTTGTCCCAAATACAATATATGTAATGATTGGTTTTATAGTTGGTCAATTAATTGATAATTTTTTCAGCCAACCTTTTATATTTTCGAAATCGGTAAAGTCCCATCCTCTTGAAATATTTATCGTAATAATAATTTCTGGTACCCTATTCGGCTTATTGGGATTGGTTTTTGCAATACCCTTCTATACTTCGCTTAAAGTCATATTTAGAGAATTTTATACAAAAAATATTTCTTTGAAATGACTAACTGGGTAATTTAAATTGAATTATTTTTTGAGTAGAATTGACCAGTTAAACTTAAATTTAGATACCTCTTGTCCACTTTCGTCAACACCTATAGAATCAATCCACATTGTACTTTTTGTCTTTTGAGAATTTAATGAACCCACTATTTCTTTAATCATAAGGCCCTTGTCACATTTAAAGGATATTTTTCCTATTGCTTTTTTTGTAAACTTTGCTTCTACATCAATAAGCAACATCGATATATTTTTTTTGCTTAACTCAATTTCTCTCATCAATAGAACTCCCGTTGCAAATTCTGCAGCCATGCCTTGTGCAGCCCAGAAAATAGATTTAAATGGATTTTGATTAATCCATCTATACTTTAATGTGCATATACAATTGGAATTGTTTATCATACTCACTTTTACTCCCATCAACCAAGCTGCAGGGAGTTTGAATAACATAAAAATTCTATACCTAAAATTACTCATTAAAATAATGAAAGTGATGGCGGCAGGATTCGAACCTGCGACCGTCTGCTTAGAAGGCAGATGCTCTATCCAGCTGAGCTACGCCACCAAATGCTATAAGTCGGGGTGGCAGGATTCGAACCTGCGACCTCCTGCTCCCAAAGCAGGCGCGATGACCGGGCTACGCTACACCCCGATTTAGTAGCACATTAAACAATGTGCAGCAAAAGTAATTTATTTGTATTTGTTTACAAAAACCTGTTGGAGATAAATTATTTTTTAAAAGAGCAAAAATTTCTATTTTAATGTAATAAAATTTATGCAATGAAAAAAAAATTGATACTAGGCTTAATTCTTTTATTAAGTTATGTCTCTCACTCTCAAGTTATAATTAAAGAAGATGTAAAGTACACCAGAGAAATAAAAAGGCTAGCAAACAAAAAGGAAGTAAAAACTGCTTTTCAAATAATTTTAGATTTAGAACCAAAAACTATTAAAAATCAAATTGAATTAACAGAGATTGAAGCCCCTCCTTTTAAAGAAGAAAAAAAGGCTTTGGAGTTTTCTAAAAGACTTGAGAAAATAGGAATAGATAAAGTTTGGATTGACTCCGTTGGTAATGTAATTGGTCTTATAAAAGGATACGAAGGCAAAAGAAATATCGCTATAGATGGACATTTAGATACGGTTTTCCCTGAGGGCACAGATGTTAAAGTAAGGATAAAAAACGACACTTTGTTTGCACCAGGTGTAGCAGATGACACTAGAGGTTTGGCGATGTTGTTAACGATTGCAGAAGCGATAAAAAAAAGTAAGATTAAAACCCGAGACAACATCTTAATAATCGGCACGGTTGGTGAAGAAGGACTTGGGGATTTAAGAGGAGTTAAGTATCTTTTTAAAAACAATAAACCTAAGATTGATTCTTGGATTGCAGTTGACGGTGGGGGTTTAGGGAGAATTAATAACCAAGGATTAGGTTCATATAGATACGAGGTTAAGTTTAAAGGTCCTGGTGGTCACTCTTGGGGTGCTTTTGGACTAGCAAATCCACATCATGCCCTTGGTGATGCTATTTCAAAATTTGTCGAAAAAGCAGATGAATACACTTCAAAAGGACCAAAAACCAGTTACAATGTTGGAGTAATCAACGGTGGTACATCAATAAACTCTATTCCTTATGAGTCAAGCATGCTGATTGATATTCGCTCAGTTAGACCTGAAAATCTAGATGATATGGAACTCATTCTTAAAAAGACATCAGAAGATGCATTAGCAAAGCAAAATGCTATGAAAAGAATAGGACCAAATTTAGAGCTAGAAATAAATAAAATCGGAAATAGGCCATCCGGAAAAATTGATGTAAAAAATCATTTGGTTCAAAGAGCAATTGCAGCAACAAATTATATGGGAGGAGAGCCAAAATTAACTATAGGTTCTACAGATTCAAATGTGCCAATTGCACTGGGTCTACCAGCTATAACAATAGGACGAGGTGGTGACGGTGGAAAAAATCACTCTTTAGATGAGTGGTGGTTAAACAAAGATGGTTACAAAGCAATACACTTGGCACTCTTGGTTCTGTTGGCCGAAACTGGATATAAATAATTATTTATTAGGAATTCTAGAATTCATTAATTTAAACCAAATAGGCGGTACTAAGGCAATTAAAATAGAGGTTGGATATCCATAGGGTAATTGTGGACTTACGGGCTGATTTTCTAGAATTTGATATTTTTTTGAGGCAGAAAAATGATGATCACTATGACGAGTGAGTTCATACAAGACAATTCTTCCAATAATATGATTAGAATTCCATGAGTGATGTAGTTGAACTCTTTCATATCTTCCAGAAGGTAAAATTTTTCTTTCAAGACCGTAATGCTCGATGTAATTGATTGTCTCGAGGAACAAGAATGAAATAACTCCGACGATTAAGGCTACAATTAATGCCTTAAGTCCAAAGATATAAAAAAACAAAGAGGAGATATAAACTTTGAAAAACAATGTACCAAATCATATCATTTTGAAAGGAGACAAAGCTTTTATTTTTTCTTTTAAGAATTAAAATTTGAGTTTTCCATGCATTTATGTATTGCCAAAAAACGGATGTAAACCAAAAATTGTAAACACTTTGATTAAATTTTGAAGTTGCAGGATCTTTTGGAGTAGCAACATTTATATGATGACCAAAATTATGTTCAATATAAAAATGCATGTAAAGACAAGGCATTAATAATATTTTTGATAGAGTTTTTTCAAATTGTGACTTTCTGTGTCCTAACTCATGAGCAACATTAATGGCATTTGTTGCAAGCAAAATACCTAAAGATAAAATCATTCCAATATATTCATAAAAAAAGTATGTGGAGTTTGTAATTACAAAAAAACCATAAAAAAGGATTGAAAAAACAAATGGAAGATTTAAATAAAGTAAAACATCAAATAAAAAATTAGCAAGTCTATTGCTTTTCTCTTCTTCAGTGTATTTTTTGTCAGAGTCTTTTAAAATAATTTCTAAAATAGGAATGAATATAAAAGCATAAATGGGAGCAGTATATGAGAAGATACCTTTAAAGTGTACTGAAATAAGAGTAACTAAAGGAATTGAGTAAGCGAATAAGTACTTTAAGTCTTTCAAAATATTTTTTTTGCAATTTAAGAATTTTTACTAATTAATTTAAATGTTTATTTTGGTTCCCAACTTTAACCATTCTGTGGAATTTTTACCTATAATAATCTCAATACTAGCGTCAATCATTGTAGGAATATCTAAAGCTGGTGTGAAAGGTATTGGTATTTTTTTTGTGATTCTACTTGCATATGCATATGAACCCAAGATATCAACTGGGATTTTGTTGCCTCTTTTAATAGTTGGAGACCTTTTTGCAATAATTTATTATAAAAAAAACATAGTTTGGAAATACATCTTTCAACTTATTCCATGGATGGCTATTGGAGTACTTTTTGCTACTTTAACTGGAGACATAATTGATGAAATAGTTTTTAAAAGACTCATGTCCATTGTGATTTTTTTATCTGTTCTAATCATGTTGTTTATGAATGATAAAATATCAAATTTAATTTCAAAGCACTGGAGTTTTGGTCCACTATTAGGAGGAGCTGCTGGTTTTACAACAATGATAGGTAATGCAGCCGGTCCACTTGCAAATATTTATTTTATAGCTATGAAAGTGGAAAAAAAACCCTTCATTTCATCTTCAGCCTATATATTTTTTTTAATAAATATAATTAAACTGCCTTTTCATATTTTTTTTTGGAAAACTATAAACAATTATAGCCTAATTGAAAGTCTAAAAATGACACCATTTGTTATTTTAGGCTTTATAATTGGTGTATATATCGTTGATAAAATCTCTGAGAAATACTATTCTAAACTTATCTTAATTCTAACAGCTGCAAGTTCAATATTTTTTCTATTTAGCTAGTTTATTTTTAATTTCATCTACAACTTCTGGATTTAACAAAGTAGAAATGTCACCTAGCTTCTCGAAATCACCAGATGCTAACTTTCTAAGTATTCTTCTCATAATCTTTCCGCTTCTTGTTTTGGGCAATCCTGAAACAACAATGATTTTTTCTGGTTTTGCAATGGGCCCAATTTGATTAGAAACCAAATCCCTAAGTTCAACAGTTAATTTACTAGTTTCAACTTTATTTTTTAAAATTACATATGCCATTAAAGCATTTCCTTTAACCTCATGGGGATATCCTATAACAGCACTCTCAGCTACATCCTTATGTTCATTGATTGAATTCTCAATTGGGGCTGTTCCAAGATTGTGCCCCGAAACTATTACAACATCATCTACTCTACCTGTTATTCTAAAATTTCCATCTACGTCTCTTAAAGAACCATCTCCAGGAAAATAATATCCTTTATATGCAGTGAAGTAAACTTCTTTATATCTAGTATGGTCTCCATAAATTGTCCTAGCAATACCTGGCCATGGAAATTTAATAGCTAAGATACCTTCAGCCTCTTTTTCTATAATCTCCTGCCCTTTGTTATCTAAAAGAACCGGTCTAATTCCTGGTATCGGTTTTGTTGCAAATGTGGGTTTTTGATCTGTTACACCTGGTAGGGAGGATATCATTATTCCACCAGTTTCAGTTTGCCACCACGTATCAACAATTGGAGTTTTATTTTTTCCTATATTTTGATTATACCAATTCCAAGCCTCAAGATTAATTGGTTCACCAACCGAACCAAGAACCTTTAACGAACTTAAATCGTGTCCGTCAATTAATTTCAATGGTTGCTTTGCTAGTGTTCTTATAGCGGTGGGGGCTGTATAAAATTGATTTACCTTATATTTTTCACATACTTTCCAAAATCTATTCCAATTTGGATAAGAGGGTATACCTTCAAAGTGAACGGAGGTAGCACCAACTGCCATAGGGCCATATATCATATAGCTGTGGCCAGTTATCCATCCAATGTCTGCTGTACACCAATATATGTCTCCCTCTTTATATTGAAAAACATTCAAAAATGTATAGGCGGTATATACCATGTAACCAGCGCAAGTATGTACCATACCTTTTGGTTTCCCTGTCGAACCAGATGTATATAAAATAAATAATGGATCTTCTGAATCCATTACTTCTGGTTCACAGTAATCCGAAAGACCTTCGATAAAATCATGCCACCAGATATCAATTCTTTCGTTCCATTTAATTTTTTGAAACGTCCTTTGTAAAACAATACATTTTTTTATGCTTTCACATTCCTCTAATGCTTCATCTACAATTTTTTTTAAAGGAACAGTTTTATCGCCTCTAAAAGCTCCATCAGCTGTAATTATAAGATTACATTTGGCATCATTTATCCTAGTTGACAATGCTGCAGCAGAAAAACCCCCAAAAACTACAGAATGAACGGCACCTATTCTTGCACATGCAAGAACAGCAATAGTTAGCTCAGGTACCATGGGCATATAAATACAAACCCTATCCCCTTTTTTAATACCCTGGTTCTTTAAACCATTTGCAAATTTACATACCAAAGAAAGAAGCTCAGTATAAGTATATTTTACAGATTTATCATTTGGATCATTGGGCTCCCATAAAATTGCTAATTTATCAGGGTTTTTATCCACGTGTCTATCTAAACAATTAACAGTTATATTTAGTTTACCATTTATAAACCACTCTGTTTTTGGTATGCTCCAATCAAAACTTAATATTTGATCCCATTTTTTAAACCAGCTAAACGTAGATGCAATTTCAGACCAAAATAGCTCTGGATTATCTATTGATTTAGTCCTTGCAGTTTCAAAATTTTCTTGGGATTTAATTTGATAAAATTCAATTGGATTCATACAAATTGTCAAATTTTATATCCGTCGAATATATTAAATATTTATCAATGTTAGGTCAGCTGATTGTATTTTAATAAATTACGAATGTGAATAGAAGATTATTTTTTAATAGATTATTAATAGGATTTGGTGTAGCATCAATTGCGACAGAACGAACTTACGCTAATAAAAAAAAAAATAACGATATGGTAAAAAACCCTATATCAATTTGCACATGGGATTTTAAAGAGGCTAACTTTCAGGCTGGAATGGCGCTAGAAAGTGGAAAAGATGCCTTATCATCTGCAATTATTGGAGCAAATGTTGAAGAAGAAAATCCCAAAAATTCGACTGTTGGATATGGTGGTGCCCCAGATAGAGAAGGTACAGTTACTCTAGATGCTGCCGTTATGGATTACAGAGGGAATTGTGGATCCGTTTTAGGGGTTGAAAAAATAATTAATGTTAGCTCTTTAGCAAAAGATGTTATGGAAAAAACACCTCATGTGATTTTATCCGGAAAAGGGGCTCAAAATTTTGCTTTAAATAATGGCTATAAATTAAACTCTTTACTAACAGAAGATTCAAAAAAAAAGTGGATGGAGTGGAAAAAGAAGTCAGTTTATAACCCCAAAACAAATGTTGATAACCATGATACCATTGGCATTCTTTGCCTTGACAAAAAAGGAAATATCGGCGGAGTTTGCAGCACAAGTGGTTTAGCATATAAAATGGAAGGTCGTATTGGAGACTCACCCATTATTGGTTCTGGATTGTACATAGATAATGATGTAGGCGGTGCTGTTGCTACCGGGATGGGTGAAGAAATTATAAAAATTGTTGGGTCATTTCTGGTAGTTGAACTAATGCGAAATGGGAAAACCCCAAAACAAGCTTGCGACGAAGCTATCTCAAGAATTTATAGAAAAAATAAAAGCCCAAAATTTCAAGTTGCTTTTTTAGCATTGGACAAACACGGAAATTCAGGATCAAGTTGTTTGCAAGAGGGTTTTAGTTATTACCGATACGAAAAGAACATGAATAAAAATTTAAAAGTCAAACCTATATAAAATTAAAATGGAAAGTATTATAGCCATCGATGCTGGAACTACAAGTTCCAGAACTATAGCTTTTAACAAAAAAATCCAGCAATTAGCCATTTCACAATTTGAGTTTACGCAAATTTTCCCAAAAAAAAGTTGGGTCGAGCATGATCCAAATGAAATATGGAAGACTCAACTAAAAGCAGTAAAAGAAGTTTTTAAAAATGATAAGATAGATGTAGAAAAAATAAAATCAATTGGAATTACAAATCAAAGGGAAACAACTGTAATATGGAACAGAGAAAATGGAAAACCAATATATAACGCAATAGTCTGGCAAGATAGAAGAACCGCCCAAATGTGTGAAAATTTGAGTAACCAAGCAACCACTTTTCTAGAAAAAACTGGACTTGTCCTCGATGCTTACTTTTCTGGAACAAAAGTTAAATGGATATTAGATAATGTTAAAGATGCTAGAAAACTTGCAGAACAAGGAAAACTTGCCTTTGGAACTATAGATACCTGGCTGATATGGAAATTAACAAAGGGAAAAGTTCATGTTACCGACGTAACCAATGCTAGTAGAACACTTCTTTTCAACATAAACACTTTACAATGGGATGACGAAATTTTAGATATCTTAAAGATACCCAAAGAATTACTACCAAAAGTTGT
The DNA here is from genome assembly GCA_902628605.1 of uncultured Bacteroidota bacterium. Next base: position 24,532 of record CACONV010000006.1, on the reverse strand, counting down.
AAGTTCATCAGAAATTGTGGGTTATACTGATTCATCCTTATTTGGAAAAGAAATCCCAATTAGCGGAATTGCCGGTGATCAACAGTCAGCTCTGTTTGGACAAATGTGCATTAAAGAAGGAGATGTAAAAAATACATACGGGACCGGATGTTTTTGTATAATGAATACGGGGAAAAAAATTATTAAGTCTAAGAATAAGATGTTATCAACTATAGCTTGGAAATTAAATAATGAAGTGACCTACGCTTTAGAGGGAAGTGTTTTTATTGCTGGCGCAATAGTTCAATGGCTTAGAGATAAACTAAACATCATAAAAGATGCATCTGAAATTGAGAATTTGGCTAAACAAGTGGATGATAATGGAGGAATAACATTTATTCCCGCATTATCTGGATTAGGTGCACCGTATTGGAATCCAAATGCTACTGGAACAATATTTGGTCTTACTAGAGACTCTAATAAATCTCACATTGCAAGAGCAGCATTAGAAGCAATAGCCTTGAGATCAAGAGAAATTATTATAGAAATGCAAAAAGACGCAGGTTTTGAATTTGCTGAATTAAAAGTTGACGGCGGTGCTTCTAAAAACAATCTTTTAATGCAAATACAAGCAAATTTACTTGACAAAGTTGTTATAAGGTCTAAATCTCCAGAGTCTACTGCATTAGGAGCAGCTTTTTTTGCAGGTTTATCCGTAGGTTTCTGGAATAGTATTGAGGAAATAAAAGGCTTATGGGAAAAAGATGTTACCTTTTTCCCTGACTCCAGCTCAAAAAAAACACAAATAATAATAGATCAGTGGAACAAAAGTATTAGAATGACAAATGGATAGGTTAAAAAGTCTTAAGAAAATATCCAAAAAAAAAAATTGGGATTTAATCATTATAGGAGGAGGCTCGTCAGGCTTAGGAATCGCCTTAGACTCTGCAAGTAGAGGTTATAAAACATTACTAATAGAAAAATATGATTTTTCTAAGGGAACCTCTTCTAGAAGTACCAAATTAGTTCACGGTGGTGTAAGGTATCTACAAAACGGAGATATCTCACTTGTTGTGGAAGCCCTAAGAGAAAGGGGGATTATGAGAAAAAATGCACCTCACCTAGTAAGAGATTTAAGTTTTGTTATCCCCTCATACGATTGGTGGAATAGCCCTTTTTATGGGATTGGCCTAAAAATCTATGATATGATGTCTGGAAAACTTGGTTTAGGTCCTTCCACTTTACTAAGTAGGGACGAGATAATCAAATTAATTCCAAATGTTAAAAAAGATGGTTTAAAAGGAGGTGTGATTTATCATGACGGTCAATTTGATGATGCTAGAATGGCTATTAGTTTAGCACAAACTGCAGAAAATCATGGGGCAACTTTGATAAATTATTTTGGAGTCGAAGATTTAATAAAAGAGAATGAAATGATTGCTGGAGTCGTTGCGAGAGATTCCATTGAAAATAAAAGCTATCAGATAATGGCCAAAGGAGTTATAAATGCAACTGGGGTTTTTTCTGATTCGATAACCAATTTAGACATCAAAAAAAGAAAAAAAACAATCGTTCCTAGTCAAGGTGTCCATATTGTGTTAGACAAATCTTTTTTGGCTGGTAACCATGCGATCATGGTCCCACACACAACAGACGGTAGAGTCCTTTTCGCAGTTCCATGGAATAATTATGTCATTGTTGGAACTACAGATACTCAAATTGAAAAGAGTAATATAGAACCCACACCACTTGATGAAGAAATTAAGTTTATTTTAAAAAATGCTGGATCATATATGAAAAGTGCACCAACTTTTAAAGATATAAAAAGTGTTTTCGCAGGACTAAGACCCTTAGCGGCACCAGAAAACAATGAAAAGGCTACTAAAGAAATATCAAGACATCATAAAGTTACGGTAAGTACATCTGGTCTTATTAGTATACTTGGAGGAAAGTGGACCACATATAGGAAGATGGCTGAAGACACAGTAAACACTGCTCTATCGGTAGCTGGTCTTCAGGAAAGAGAATGTATTACTCATAATCTCACCATTCATGGTTATGATTATTCATCCAATTGGGAAAACCCAATACACTTTTATGGAACAGATATAGAAAAAATTGAAAACTTATGTAGTAAAGGTAATATCTCAATTAGTGAAAAGTTTTTTATTTCAAAAAACCAGATAATATGGTCAATCCGAAATGAAATGGCAATGACTCTTGAAGATGTTATGGCTAGAAGAACAAGATCCTTGTTTCTAGATGCTAGAGAGAGCCTGAAGATTTCCCCAAAAGTATTAGAAATTATGGCTAAAGAAATGAAAAAAAATATAGATTGGATTAAAGATGAAAGCGCTAACTTTGAAAAAGTAGCAAGAAATTATATCGTATGATGAACAATCCACTAATTGCTGAATTTATTGGTACTGCAATTTTACTTCTTCTTGGATGTGGAATTGTGGCAAATGTTAATCTAAAAAAAACAAAAGCTGAGGGTCAATCACCTTGGGTTCTTATCACATCCGCATGGGGATTTTCAGTTTTTGTTGGTGCTTACGTAGCAGGTAAATATAGCGGTGCCCATTTAAACCCCGCTGTTACAATAGGACTTGCAACAGCAGGAAAATTTACTTGGAAAATGGTTTTGCCATACATGATTTCTCAACTTGCAGGAGCTATGTTTGGATCATGGATTGTTTATTTAGTTTATATTGATCATTACAGGCAAACCAAGGATGAAAAAATTGTCTTGAGTACATTTGCAACAGGTCCAGCAATTAGAAATTTTAAAAATAATTTTTTTAGCGAGTTTGTTGGAACCTTTATTTTGGTATTTTGTATTTTCTTTATTGTAAATCCAAATATAACTTTTGATAACATTGAGACTATAAATTTTGGAATAGGTTCATTGGAGTCCTTACCAGTTGGAATTTTAGTTTGGGTTATAGGAATGGGACTCGGTGGCACCACTGGATATGCTATAAATCCAGCGAGAGATTTGGGTCCAAGAATTGTTTATCAATTATTGCCAAGAAGTGAAAAAAAAGATGCAGACTGGACATACTCTTGGATTCCAATCGCAGGTCCAATCTGTGGAGCAATATTTGCTGGGTTATCCTATAGTTTTTTGATATAAAAATCTGCGCTAATTTAGGTTTTGTATAAACTCCTATATAAACAGGATTTGGGCTAACCTCTGGATCAAGGGTCTTTTCAAGAAAGCATGCTTTTACCAAACGGACTTACCCTTTATTAAAAATTTCGTTGAGTTTATCAAAAAAATAAACTAACGCAGATAATTATCGAAATTTACAAAAAATTAGTAATATGTTCTTGAATCAATTCGTTAATATTTGAAAGCTTTTTTAAATTTTTTTGATTTTGAACATCATCAAAATTATTCTTTTGAATTAGTTTAGTTGCATACTGCAATGAACACATAGCTAAAACATCTTGCTTATCCCTAACTGCATAGCTTTTCTCAAATTGTTTTATCATTTGATCAATTTTTTTTACAGATAATCTTATTGCTTCTTCTTGTTCTGGTCGAATTGTTAAAGGATAAATTCTATCAGCAATTTTAACTTTTATTTTGATTTTATTTTCCATGATTTAAAAAGAAGATTCTAGTTGATTTATACAGGTATCGATTTCTTTAATTAATGTGTTAATCTTTTCCTTTGTATCTCCATTATTTTGATCACTTCCTAATAAAGAATTTGCAACCGATAAGCTTTTGTTTTTTTGCTTTAGCAAGCTTATCTCTTCACTGAAACTTGAATTACTGGATTCTAATTCCTTCAATTTTGATTGTAAAGATTGAATTAGAAGATAATTGTCTTTTAGTTTGTTTAAAAGTAGAACTACATTTTTTTCAATTTCTCTAACCTGTTCTTCGGAATGATTCATTTTTTATTAATCTAATTAATAAAGTTAGCGAATTTCATTTTATGCAATCAAAATCAAATTAAATTAAGATAAAGAATTTAAAATTTGAAAAGCTTTTAAACCATCATTAAAAGGGACAAAAAAATAATCATTATCATAACCAGAAATAACATTACATGCAATATTATTTGATGCCAGAATAGATGTAATTTTTGATGAAATACCAACATCAGTCAATTTTGTTTTTGATACTAGCTTTATACATCTAGATTTAAAAGTATAATCTATTTTTAACTTAATAGCTTTACTAATCTCAATAATCGATGTATTATAATTTGACTCTTTGAAGGAAAGCAGAGAATGTTCGTTGAAGTCTAGAGATTTTGTAAAAACATATATTTCGGGAAACAAATAAAATTGAAAAATCATATAATGATTTAAATTAGTTAATTGAAAATATAAATAATATAATTTAATAATTTAATAATTTAAATTTGAAGTATATTAGAATATATGAGATTGTTATATAGAATCATTTTAATAATCTTTATTTCTGTTAGTAACTTATTCTCTCAGGAAAAATTTAGTCCTGTTGAAATTCCAATTCTTTTATCAGGAACCTTTGGGGAATTTAGAAAAACACATTTTCACACAGGTATTGATATAAAGACACTAGGGAAAGAAGGGCTCAGAGTAAGAGCAATAGATGATGGGGACTTAATAAGAGTTAAAGTTTCTACATCTGGTTACGGAAAAGTAGTCTACATTAGACATTATGATGGTACAACATCAGTATATGCTCACCTTAAAAAATTTTCACCAAGAATTCAACAGATTATAAAAAGACTGCAATACGAGAAAAAAAGATTTGAAATTGAAAAGTTCTTTAAAAAAGGAGAGTTTAAACTAAAAAAATCAGAAATAATTGGCTTTTCTGGAAATACAGGTGGCTCAAGTGGTCCTCATTTACATTTTGAGTTAAGAGATACTGAAAAGGAAAAACCATTAAATCCCTTGAAATATGGATATGTAGTTGCAGACACTATAGCTCCTAGGATTCATAACTTATACTTGTACAATTTTTTAAAAGAACGAACTTCTAATAAAATTAAAATAGAATTAATAAAAAATAAAAACTCATATACTAATAATGATACAATAAAAGTTAATGGGATGTTTGGATTTGGTTATAGTGGATACGATAGGCAAAATTCTAGCTATAATAAAAATGGAATTTACAAAAGGGAATTAACTATTAATGGAAAAAGATTTTATTCATATAAATTTGATGATTTGATTTTTCCAGATGGAAAAAAAATTGATTTATTAATCGATTATGAAGCGTACAATATAGATAAAATAAGAATTAAAAAACTGTTCCAAACTACAGATTCAAAATTTAGTTTTCTTGAAAGTAATGACAATCATGGACTTTTTAAAGTTATTAAAGATTCTTTATATAATATTAAAATAATTTTTGAAGACATTAATAAAAACAAAAGTATTGTTAGTTTGGTTGTAAAGGGAGCTGAAAATGAGAAAAGCTATAATTTTTCAGAAAATGAGATTGAGGATAAATTATATCACACTGATATGGAATATGAAAGAAAATTCAAAGAATTAAATTTAATTATACCCAAGGATGCGTTTTATGAATCCACAAACTTAAATTTTAAGTACAAGTTAGACACTCTAATAATTGAGAAGTTTACAAAAGCTCCAAAACAAGGTCTCAATTTAGAGTTTTTTTTACCTAAAAATTTAGATTCAGTCAATTTAAGGCAAACATGTATTGGAAAATTAAATATTAATAAAAAAGGTAAAAAAGATAAAATTAAATATGTTTTTGGGAACCAAAAAGAAAATTTAATTTATGCAAAATCCATATCAGGAGGAAAATATTTTTTAACTAAAGACACTATATCTCCGTCAATAAAACCTATAAATTTTAGAAATGAAAAGTGGGTCACTAACCTCTCAACTCTAAGAATAAAAGTAGATGATGAATTTTCAGGTATAAAAAAGTACAGAGCTAGTATAAATGGAAAGTGGATTTTAATGGAACACGAACCAAAAAGAAAACTTTTATTTTTTGAATTTGATGATTTAAAATTTAGTAAAACTGAACTTAAGCTAAACCTTCATGTAGAAGACATGGTAGGAAATGTTAATGAATTTGAAGCAACTATTTACAGAAAAAAAAATTAAACAAATTCTCTAATTGTTTTGATTAAAAAGTCAATTTCGTCTTTGCTGTTAAACGAAGAGAAGGAAAACCGAAGAGAAGGTCTATTTTTTAGTTCTTTTGGTACCACTAGGTCTAATACATGTGATCCTTTGGTACTTCCAGATTGACATGCACTTCCCTTTGAACAAGCGATTCCCTTTAAATCTAATTGAAAATCCAAAAGATCTTTTTTTTCTGGGCTTATAGGTAAGTTTACATTAATAAGGTTATATGCACTTTTTTCATCCTTGTCACAATTTCCATTAAAATGAGATTCTGGAATAAATTCATTTATTTTTGAGATTGCATAATTTTTTAAATTTCTTATATATTTACTTTCTTGTTCTAAATTTTCATATGCCAATTCAAGTGCCTTGGACATACCGACTATATTGTGAACAGATTCTGTTCCAGCTCGAAGACCTCTTTCCTGCGAACCACCAAGAATAAAAGGATTCAAACCAGAATTTTTTCTCACAAATGAGAAACCAATACCTTTTGGACCATGAAATTTATGAGCTGCAGCTGACAAAAAATCAACCTTTAATTTAGTCAAATCAACTTTGTAATGACCTATACTTTGAACTGCATCCGTGTGCAACAAGACTTCACTAGATTGACATATTTTAGATATATATTCTAAATCTATCTTGTTACCAATTTCGTTATTAACATGCATTAGTGAAACTAATTTTTTAGAATTATCAAATGATAAAGCTTTCTCTAAATCTTGGTATTTGAATTCTCCATTTTTATCAACTGGAAGATAAACTATAGAAACATTCTTCTTTTCTAGATAGTCTAATGCGTGTAAGATTGCGTGGTGTTCTATTTTGGTACTGATGATAGTTTTGATGTTTAAATCCTCAACTGCAGACCTTAACAACATATTATCAGATTCTGTTCCTCCAGATGTAAAAATAATCTCTTGAGGACTCACATTCAGTATAGATGAAATTATTTTTCTGGAATTTTCAATTAAATTTTTTGCTTTTCTTCCAAAAGAATGATTCGAAGAAGGGTTACCATAAGTTTCTACCAATACCTTATTTATAGATTCTATAACCTCTTTTCTAAGAGGAGATGTAGCTGCATTGTCAAAATATATTGGCATATTAATATTTATTTTCAAATTTAACTAAAGTTGACTTTATAATTGTGGTAGCTTTTGTAATTTGAGTTTTATTTATTACTAAGGGGGGTGCAAACCTTATCACATTTTTATTTGTAGGTTTAGCTAGAATACCGTTTTTCATCAAATCAATACAAATTTCCCAAGCTGAATTTTCCATGCCATTATCTTTTATAACCATACCATTTAGTAATCCTTTGCCTCTAATTAATTTTACAATACTACTTTTTGAGATGTAATCATTTAAATTTTTTCTAAATATTTCACCTAATTCAAATGCATTTTCAGCTAGTTTTTCATTAATTATTACTTCTAAAGATTTTTTAGCGATTTTAGCAGAAAGTGGGTTTCCCCCAAAGGTTGAACCGTGCTCACCAGGACGGAGACATAACATTACTTCATTATTAGCAAGAACGGCAGAAATTGGCATTATACCACCTGATAATGCCTTGCCTAGAACCAATATATCTGGTTTTGCATCCTCATAATCGGTTGCTAACATTTTTCCTGTTCTCCCAAGACCAGTTTGTATCTCATCAGCAATAAATAAAACATTATACTTGTTACACAAATACTTGACGTTTGAGAGATATCCGTGAGATGGTACAACTACTCCTGCTTCACCTTGGATAGGTTCTAACATGAATGCAACACAATCAGGATTTTTTAATTTTGCCTCCAAAAAATCTAAATTATCATATGGAACAGTTTCAAAACCATGTAACAGAGGTCCAAAATTATTATATGCAACTGGATTTGTAGAACTAGAAATTGCAGCTATAGATCTACCCCAAAAATTATTTTTAGGAAAAATAATTTTAGCATTATTTTTTTTAACTCTCTTTTTTTCATATCCCCATTTTCTCGCAAGTTTTACTGCAGATTCTGCAGCTTCAACACCAGAATTCATTGGCAAAACTTTTTCATATTTAAATAAAGTACAAATAAATTCTTCAAATTTTCCAAGACTATCGTTATAGAAAGCTCTAGAAGTTAATGTGAGTTTTGATGCCTGGTTGAATAAGGATTTCAATATTTCTGGGTGACAATGACCTTGATTTACAGATGAATATGCTGATAAAAAATCATAATATTTTTTATCGTTTAAATCCCAAAGAAAGGGACCTAATCCTCTTTTTAATACAACTGGAAGGGGATGGTAGTTTTGAGCACCAAAAGTTTTTTCTAATTCAAAATATTTGGCTTCAATTGGCGAATATAGATGATCCAAATCTGTGATTTACTGTGGTGATTTTCTAATTTACAAATATTTCATTTATAAAAAAGTAACTTTACAATTTAAAGAAAAAGTCAAAAGTTATATTTTATTTAAATGTCCAAGATAAGTTCAAATAAAATACTTGAAAAATGTGAGGTAATAGACATTGCTGATAAAGGGAAATCAGTGGCAAAATCTAAGTCAGGTGAAATAGTTTTTTTAGAAAATGCAGTTCCTGGAGATATTGTAGATGTTTTAATTAAAAGAAAAAGAAAGGGAAGCTTTACTGGAAAAATTTTAAAATTTAATTTAAAATCTCAAAAAAGAGTAAAACCTATTTGTGAGCATTTTGGGGTTTGTGGGGGTTGCAAATGGCAAAATATGAATTACAGTTCACAACTTTTTTATAAGGAAAGAAGGGTTCACGAAAATTTAATGAGGATAGGAAAAATAAAACCTAAAATAATATTACCAATTCTTGAAAGTAAAAAAATATTTTATTACAGAAACAAAATGGAATATTCTTTTTCTAATACTCGGTGGCTTTCTGAATCAGAGATAAAATCTAAAAAAAAATTTACGAGGGAAGCTTTAGGACTACACAAAAAGGGAAGATGGGATAAAATTGTTGATATAAAAAAATGTCATCTTCAAGAAGATATTTCAAATACTATTAGAAATAGAATTAAAAAATTTGCAATTGAAAACGAAATCGATTTTTTTGATCCATATAAAAATAAAGGATTGCTAAGAAATTTAACGATTAAAATTACCTCGACTAAAAATATAATGGTTTTATTGCAGTTTGGATTTAAAAGTGATTTTATTTACAAACTTTTAAATTTTTTAAAAAATAGTTTCGAAAACATTAATTCCATACTTTATGTAATTAATATAAAGCCAAATGACTCAATTTATGATCAAAAGGTGAATTTATTTTATGGTAAAGATTATATAACTGAGAAGATATGTGGGTTAAGATTTAAAATTACTGCTAAAACTTTTTTTCAAACTAACTCAACACAAGCCGAAATTCTTTTTTATTTGGTAAAAAAGTTTTTAGAGCCGAAAAAAAATGATATACTTTACGACCTATATTCTGGTATTGGGACTATAGGTCAAATTTTATCAAAGGATGTTAAGAAAGTTGTCGGAATAGATATAGTTCAAGATTCAATCAATTTTGCAAATGAAAATTCCAAACTAAATAATCTTTCAAATACAAAATACTTTTCAGGAGATATGAAAGATATTTTTACACAGGCATTTATTAAAGAAAATGGAAAACCATCTGTTACAATTGTAAATCCACCAAGAGAAGGAATTGATAAAAAAGTAATTGAAAAAATTATTGACACAAAACCAAAAAAAATTGTGTACGTAAGTTGTAATAGTTCGACACTAGCCAGAGACCTGATTTTATTTCAAAAAACCTATGAAATTTCAAAACTTCAAACAGTAGATATGTTTCCCCACACAAGTCATGTCGAAAATGTAGTGCTTTTAAAACAATTGATTGATGTTTAAAAAAATATTTCTTTGTTCTCTACTTATGATGTTTTTATTTAACTGTGAAAAAGATGATATATGTTTAGAAGGAACTCCTGGAACACCAAGACTAATTATTAAATTTTATGATTATAACGAAATAAAGACACCTAAATCATTATCAAATGTTACGATAAAAGCCCTAAGTAGAGATGAAGATTATACTGTTTTTTCAGGGGATTCTTTAGCAATTCCATTAAACTTAATTTCTAATTCAACTATTTACACCTTCGCATATCTTAATGATTTGGGTAATCAAGAAAAGGTAGATACACTAAAATTTAATTACAAAAGGGAAGACTATTATATAAACAGAGCCTGCGGTTTTTTATCTAATTTGATATTTACGACCCCAGCCGTTGAAATTATGAGTAAAGAAAGTCTATTCTTAGATTTTAACATTTTAAAGGACACTATAAATAATGAAAATCAAGCACATTTGGCTATTTATCACTAGCATGCTATATGGGGTTAATCTAATCTGCCAAGATAGTTTGACAATTGAAAAGAATAAAGATTTCAAAGTTTTTTCACTTAGATTAGGTATTGATCTATTTAAACCAATTAAAACCAATTTAGAGGAAAATTTTCAGGGGCTTGAAATCGTTGGAGATTTAAAAATAAATAGAAGAATTTTCATAGCAGCAGAATTAGGAAGCGAGAAAAAGACTCAACAAACTGAACAATTAAATTTTACGACTAATGGTTCATATGTCAAATTAGGTGTTGATTACAATTTTTTTAATAACTGGAAAGGAATGGATAATTCCCTTTTTGTTGGTATTCGTATATCAAATAGTATTCATTCACATAAAGTAAATGAATATATTTTATATGAAAATTATAGTGCTGCAGACTTTAAAAACTCATATTTTGAGAGACCAGTAATTAAAGAAGGTAATTTAATTGGAGAAAGAGAACAGCTAAATTCAAATTGGATAGAAGTACTATTTGGAACTAAAGTAGAGGTATTAAATAATTTTTACATAGGAGCAAGCATAAGGCTTCATAGGTTATTAAACAATTCACAACCTGAAAACTTTGGGAATTTATATGCTCCTGGGTTTAATAAAATAGTTGATGATAATAGATTTGGAGCCAGTTTTAATTATACTTTAAATTATAAATTCCCTTTTTCATTTAAAAAAAACAAAATTTAATTTTTAATTTTTTTTGAACCTTTATAGATTTCATATTTAAGAAATTTTGATTCCAACTTTCCATTGTATATTTTAATTTTTTTTGATGGTTTTAATCCAATTCCTTTTAATGCCTCAAAATTTGATGAAATAATCCATGCATTAGTGTTTTGATATTTTTGCTTAAGCGTATCCCCAATCATACCATAAATTTTATTTAACTCTTTACCAATTCTCACCCCATATGGAGGATTGATTACAACATGAAGATTTTCTTTACTGTTTTTTTTAGAATTAAAAAAATCAATATTTGAAACGGAGATTAAATCAGTAAAGTTAGAGTTTTTAATATTGTAGTTTAATTTCTTAAACGTATTATTAGATTTTTCAAATCCGCGAATGCTTGGTTTAGTCTCTTTTATTTTTTTTGTTAAAGATTTAGAAATATTTATAAATAAGTCTTGATCCCAGTCATTCCATTTTTTAAAAGCAAAGCTTTTTCTATTTAAATTTGGTGGAATGTTTTTAGCAATCATACAAGCCTCAAATAAAAATGTTCCTCCTCCGCACATTGGGTCTAAAAAATCATCTTTTGTGTTCCAATTTGAAAGTAGAATTAAACCTGAAGCTAGGACCTCATTTAGTGGTGCCTCGGTAGTTTTTTTTCTGTATCCACGTTGATTTAAATTTCTCCCAGAACTATTCAAAGAGAAAGTACAAAAATTTTTATCAATATGAACATCTATATATACATCTGGATTAGATTTATCAACAGTGGGTCTAGACCCTTTTGACTTTCTAAATCTATCTACTATCCCATCTTTGACTCTTTGGGATACATACAAAGAATGTGTAAAAACTTTTCCAAAACATACACTATTTATATAAAATGAAGAATCTTTGTTAAAATATTTCTCCCATTCAAAATTAAATGAGAATTTGTAAAGTGATTCATAGTTTGAAATTTTTCTCTTAGCAATAGGTAGCAATATCTTTAATGCGGTGCGTAAACATAAATTCGCTTTGTACATAATTTCCTTATTACCTTTAAAGTGAACTATTCTATTTGATTTAATCACATCAATAGCATCAATTTTTTTTAGCTCCTCACATAATATATCCTCAAAGCCATAAAAAGTTTTAGCCGACATTTGAAAAAATTCTTTCATATTATTTAAATGTTTCTCATCTTTTAGTTTTCCATAATGAATACAAAGAGTCTAAATCATAATCAATTTTTGCATTTTGTTCAACTAAGTATTTTTCTGAAAAAGCCCTTTGAAGTATATCCTCAATAAGATAATCTTCTAAAATGTCTTCGGGCTTGTATTTATCTTTTAATGATAGTTTAAACAAAGAGGCTGTTGTTTGATAAAAGAAAGCCTTAAGTCCAGTTCTTAATTCTTTTATAAGTTCAAAGATAGTAACACCAGTTTGTCTATGAACTAATTTTATTAAAATTCTTCCTTGAGATCTAGATAGTTTTTTTAATTCTTGTTCAAATTCTTCGTACAAAAATTTTTCAAGTCTTCTTAAATATTTTCTTTTTGATCTCTTTGACTTTAAATTATTTAACCTTTTATTCAAAATCATCAACCTATCACTTGCCAATTTTGCATATGGGTAAACTTTTATTACCCTCCTCCTTAAAATCAAATAACTTTTTAGATCATCTATTGTTCTAAATTTTAGTGGTTGAAAAAGTACAACCTCTTTAAGAGGGATTCCAAATTGAGGTATGGTATCTTTAAAAATTGGAGTTTCTAAAGGATAGAATTTTTCCTGAGAATGAATTTTCAGAATACAAAATAAAAAAAATGCTATCGTTTTGATTTTATTATTTATCAAATAAAAAAACATATTAATAATGAATTATTTATAACAAATTTAAATTTTACATTTGCAATAAAAATATTTTGTATGGAAATTATCAAACCTTCTTCTTTAGAATTTTTAAAAAAATATTTAAATACTTCATCACCCACTGGCTATGAAATTCAGGGGCAAAAGATTTGGATCGAATATTTAAAAAATTATGTCGATAACTTCATAACAGACTCTTATGGAACAGCGGTTGGTGTTATAAACAAGGAAGCTCAATTTAAATTGGTCATAGAAGCCCATTCTGATGAAATTTCCTGGTATGTAAATTATATAACTGACAATGGGTTGATTTATGTAATTAGAAATGGTGGTAGCGATCACCAGATTGCACCCTCTAAAGATGTAGATATACACACAAAAAAAGGAATTGTTAAAGGAGTATTTGGTTGGCCAGCAATACATACAAGAAAACCTAGTAAAGAAGAATCTCCTAAAATAGATAATATATTTATTGATGTCGGAGCAAAAGACAAAAAGGAAGTTGAAAAACTTGGAATTCATGTAGGGTGCGTAATAACCTATCCTGACCAATTTAGAATACTTAATAAAAATAAATTTGTCTGTAGGGCGATAGATAATAGAGTTGGGGGCTTCATTATTGCAGAGGTTGCGAGGTTAATACATGAAAATAAAATAAAATTACCTTTTGGACTTTACATAACAAATTCGGTTCAAGAAGAAGTTGGTCTTAGAGGTGCTGAAATGATAACTCAAAAAATCAAACCGGATTTGGCTATTGTTACAGATGTATGTCACGACACTACAACACCAATGATAAATAAAAAAGAAGAGGGCCATATTGAAATGGGTAAAGGTCCAGTAATCTCTTATGCTCCTGCCGTTCACAACATTTTGAGAGATGAAATAATCGACATATCAGAAAAGCTTAAAATTCCTTTTCAACGTTTAGCTTCGTCAAGATACACAGGCACTGATACTGATGCTTTTGCCTATAGTAATGGTGGAGTTCCTTCAGCACTAATTTCCTTACCTCTTAGATATATGCACACAACTGTAGAAATGGTTCAAAAAGAAGATGTTGAGGGTGTAATTAAAATGATTTATGAGACGGTAAAAATGATCGATCCAAATAAAAAGTACGATTACTTTAGCGACTAATCGATTTTTTTAATAGTTCTTTATTTATTTTTTTTACAATATAGGGCCCCTCATATATAAATCCTGTATACACTTGGACCAAGCTGGCGCCAGATTTCAATTTTTCTATAACATCTCTGTGAGAAAAAACTCCCCCTACTCCAATAATAGGAAAAGAACCATTACTTTTTTTATGTATAAACCTGATAACTTCATTACTTTTAGAAGCAAGCTGTTTACCACTTAAACCCCCTAATTCACTTGTAAGTTTAGATTCTGATTTTAAGTTCTCTCTGGTAACAGTCGTATTTGTAGCTATAACTCCATCTAAACGTTCTTTCTGAATCACCGAAATAATGTCTATCAACTTTTTTTCGCTTAAATCAGGTGAAATTTTTAATAATATCGGTTTTCTTTTTTTTTTCTTATTTCTATGTAAGTTTAATTTTCTCACTAAAGTTGTTAGCGGCTTTTTGTCTTGCAAATCCCTTAAATTAGGAGTATTCGGAGAACTAATATTAACTACAAAGTAATCTACGCAGTCATATAGGTTATTAAAACAACTTAGATAATCATCAATTGCTTTTGCATTTGGAGTATTTTTATTTTTGCCAATATTAGCACCAATAATAATTTTTCCTTTGTTTTTTAAATTATTTTTTATGTAATTGACTCCTTTATTATTAAACCCCAATCTATTGATTAGAGATTGATCTTTATTTAATCTGAAAATTCTTTTCTTTTTATTTCCAGGCTGCGGTTTAGGAGTTACAGTACCAATTTCAATAAAACCAAATCCAAAGCTTGATAGTTCACTGAAAAGTTCAGCATTTTTATCAAACCCGGCTGCAAGTCCAACAGGGTTTGGAAATTTTATTCCAAAAACTTCCCTTTCTAGTGATTTTGAATTTATAGAAAAGTTTTTTTTGGTTAAATATTTAACACCCGGAATATTTATAAATATTTTAATTATGAAAAAAGATATGTGATGAATTAGTTCTGGATCAAAAAGAAAAAGAATTGGTCTTAAAAGCCTTTTATACATAACTTTAAATCAAAAAAACCAACTTTTCATCAAAGTCGGTTCTAAATTTTCTTAAATATTTCATCAATTATTTTTCGAAAATTTAGAAGACAACTCCAGTGATAACGATGATTTTTCCATTTTGATTTTACCAGCAAGAGTTTCAATTACACATGACCCGTCTTTATCATTAAGATCCATTACTTTTCCATGCATGCCACTCTTAGTGATTATTCTATCTCCTCTTTTAAGAGAATTAATAAAGTTCTTTTCTTTTTTTTGTCGCCTTTGTTGAGGTAGAATTATGAAAAAGACAAAAACCACCACCATCAATAAAAGAAAGGGTAATTGATCCATTAATTATTTTGTTGTGCTCTTGCGGCTGCAGCAGCATCTCTTTGTTTTTGCTTTATTGGATCTGCTTGAACTAAAGCTTTTATTCTAATAGTTTCTCGTCCAGAATCCGTGTTAGCTGAAATTGTAACCGTTTTTTGTTGCATATTAGGCTTGTTACTAGAATCAAAGCTTACCCTAATTTTACCAGACTCTCCAGGAGGAATAGGAGTATTTTTTGGATATTCAGGAACTGTACAACCGCAACTTCCACGTGCATCAACTATAATAAGGTCAGACTTACCTGTATTTGTGAACGTGAAGATTGTCTCTACTGTCTCACCTTCCTGTATAGTTCCAAAATCGTGAAGGGTTTTATCGAATGACATAGCTGGACTCTCAGAAGTTGACATCATTGAAGACGAAGGTGGATTTTCTGATTTAGCATCTTTTTTATTTGAATTATTGTCACATGAAAGAGAAAGCAAAGAAATGCTTAATATGATTGTTCTAAAATAATTTTTCATAATTAAAAATTTTATTATCACAAATGTAAAGAAAATAATCTCAAAAACATTGTTCAGAATTATTGACTTTATTCAATTATTGATTGTTTTTTGTTATACTATCCAGGACTCCATTAATAAATTGACTGCTTTTTGGTGTAGAGTATTCTTTAGAAATCTCCAAATATTCATTAATAGAAACAGTTTTAGGAATTTCAGAGAAATAAATAAGTTCAGTAATAGACATTTTAATTATTATTTTATCAATCAGTGCAATTCTTTCAATATCCCAATTTAATATTCTACTTTGTACGTCCTTATCTAAATTATCTGAATTTTCGTGAACTTTTTTGAATAATTTTAAGGCGAATTCAATATCTTTTTCTGTGTTTAGAAAACTTTTTTTGAACAATTTAAATTCTTTTTTCATTTTGAAAGTCTTCATTAACCTAAGCAAAAAAGTATTAACTAGGGGTACATCGTCAATCCAATAAATATTTTGGTCTTCTATAAAACTGAAAAATTTTTTGTCAAAAACTAAAATTTTTTTAAAGATGTAAATAAGTAATTTCAATTGGGCTTTGTAATCTTTCTCTTTAAGAATAATATACTCTTTAAAACCTTCAGAATCAACTACTTTTAAAAAAAAATCAAATAAAAAGTCTTGTTTATTATCCCAAAAAATAGATTCATCCGATGACAATCTAGTAATTAGATTTTTATTTTTTGCAATAGATTTTAATGGTATTAAATTACTAATTAGGGTATAATTTTCGTCTATTGGTTTTTGACTCTTTTTGAACTTCCTCTGATAATTATCTCTTTGGTATGAAAATTCCCAAAAACTTTTAAAGAAATTTAAATAAAATAAATACAACGTATTTGTTTGTATAAAACTATTTGTTATGTTTTTTTGACCTTCTACTAATGAATTTTCATTTCCCGAAAGAAAACTGTATAGTTCTTGTAAGACTTTTATTCTTATTTGTCTACGATTAATAATTTTCAAAGATCAAAGTTTTAATTAGAAAAAATCTAGTATTAAATTAGCAAACGAATGCATGAGCTAAAATACCTAAATAAATACTTATTCAAATATAAATGGAAGTTATTATTGGGAATATTTATAACTATTATATCTAGAATTTTTTCGCTATTTACACCTAAAGTAGTTGGAAATTCAATGACTTTAATTGAAAAGTCCACTTTGGAAATTGAGCAAATTGATGGAAAGTTGGAAGTCCTTTTGTTAAGAAATATATTAATCATATTGTCAGCTTCATTAATTTCCGGTTTTTTTACTTTTTTAATGCGTCAAACAATTATTAATGTTTCAAGACACATTGAATTCGATTTAAAAAATGATGTTTATAATCATTATCAATCTTTGTGTTCTTTATTTTACAAAACAAATAGAACTGGTGATTTAATGAGTAGAATAACAGAGGATGTAAGTAAAGTTAGGATGTACGTTGGGCCTGCAATAATGTACAGTATTAATACTATAACATTGTTTGTAATAGTCATTAGTTTTATGTTTAGTATTTCTCCCTCACTCACAATTTATTCATTAATTCCTCTTCCCGTTTTATCATTTACAATTTATAGATTGAGCAAAAAAATACATTTAAAAAGTACATTAGTTCAGGAATATTTGGCTAAACTTTCCACATTTTCTCAAGAGACTTTTAGTGGTATTAAAATAATTAAGTCATTCAATATGCAAAAAATAGTAACTGAAAAATTTGAGAATTTTTCAATTTCAAGTAAAAATAAAAGTGTTGATTTGTCAAAAGTACAAGCTCTTTTTTTTCCATTAATGATACTTCTTATTGGGATTAGCAATATAATTGTGATTTATGTTGGTGGAAATCAGTACATAGAAGGGAAAATCAATATTGGAGTAATTGCTGAATTTATAATTTATATCACAATGCTAACTTGGCCAGTTGCAGTTGTAGGTTGGGTAACATCAATAATACAACAGGCAGAGGCCTCTCAAAAGAGAATTAACAGTTTTCTTAAACGTAAATCTTCAATAGATAATTATGGTAAAATTCTCAATCTAAAAAGTAGCGATATTAAATTCAAAAATGTTTCATTTAAATATCCGGAAACAAATCTATATGCTTTAAAAAATATAAATTTTTCTATTGAATCTGGTAAGACTTTGGGAATTATCGGAAAAACAGGTTCAGGAAAAAGTACTATTTTAGAACTAATTACAAGGTCATACGATGTTACTTCTGGAAATATTTACTTAGACAGTGAATTGTTGAGTTCGTATGACATAAAATCTCTGAAATCGTTCATAAGTTATGTGCCGCAAAATTCTTTTTTATTTTCTGACACTATAATAGAGAATATAAAATTTGGAAATTACATTGCTAAAGACAGTGAGGTAAATAAAGTGGCAAAAGATTCATCAATTCACTCAGACATATCAAGATTCAAAGATGAATATGAAACTCTTTTGGGAGAAAGAGGAGTGAATTTATCCGGTGGTCAAATACAAAGAATTACAATTGCCAGAGCATTGTTGAAAAAGTCTAAGATCTTAATACTTGATGATTGTTTATCTTCGGTTGATGCTAAAACAGAAAGAAGTATTATTTCTAATATAAAAAAAAGCAAAAAAGAGGAAACCGTAATTATAGTTAGTCACAAAATATCTTCAGTGATACATGCTGATTTAATTATAGTTTTAGATAAGGGTATTATTATTGAGAAAGGTACACATAATCAACTTTTATCAATTGATGGATTTTATAAAAAATTAGCCCAAAAACAGTTAGAGAGTATTGATTCTATTAAAATCTAGTTTTTTTTAGTTCAATAATCTGTTTTTTATTAACTTTAATTAACAAATTGAATTAAAATGGAAACAACTCAAGAAGAAATATATTCTAAAGTTCTTCGTGCTGGTCGAAGAACATATTTTTTTGATGTGCGCGAAACTAAAGCTAGTGATTATTACCTAACAATTACTGAAAGTAAAAAATACTCCAATGATGATGGTACCTTTTTTTATAAAAAACATAAGATTTATTTATATAAAGAAGATTTTTCAGATTTCAAAGATATATTATCTGAAGTTATGGATTTTATAATAAGTGAAAGAGGAATTGAAGTAATTAGCGAAAAACATCAAAAAGATTTTAATGAGCAAAAAGAAAAAATAGCTTAATAAAATCAAATTAGTTATAATTGGTAATTTTAAATAAATCATATTCAATATTTAAAAAACTTTCTTTTTTATTTATTTTAAACTCTTGCTTCGTCATTTATTCTCAAGTAGATAAAGATTATTTCTTACCTACAAATGAAAAATACAATGATAGTATTCCTAAACCAAATGAAATTTTAGGGTTTAATGTTGGTGATTGGCACATAAACCATGATAAGTTAACTGATTATTTAACTAAACTTTCGGAATCATCAAAAAAAATAAAAATTGAAAACAGAGGATACACCTATGAAAATAGACCTCTACTTTTGCTTACAATTACAAGCGAAAAAAATCACTCCAGACTTGAGGAATTAAGAAAAAACCATATTAACAATTTAAATAAAAGTCTATCACAAAATAATTTAAAAAAAGTGCCAGCCGTGGTATACCAGGGGTTTTCTGTACATGGAAATGAAGCAAGCGGTTCAAATGCTGCCGTTTTATTAGCATATTACTTAGCATCATCAGAAGATGAGAAAGTTTTAGAGCTTTTAGATAATCTTATCATTTTATTAGATCCAAGTCTAAATCCTGACGGTTTACAAAGATTTTCACAATGGGTTAATTCGCAAAGATCATATATTAAAAATCCAGACTCGTACGAAAGGGAGTATAACGAAATATGGCCTGGAGGAAGGACAAATCATTATTGGTTTGATTTAAATAGGGATTGGCTGACAGTACAATTAAACGAGTCTAAATCAAGAATTTTGACATTTAATAAGTGGCTACCAAACATTCTGACGGATCATCATGAAATGGGAAAAGATCAAACATTTTTCTTTCAACCAGGAATTCCATCAAGTGTTAATTCACTAATCTCAAAAAAAAATCAAGATTTAACACTCAAAATTTCAAAATTCCATGAAAAGGAACTAGATGAGATTGGTTCTTTATATTACTCTAAAGAAGACTATGATGATTTTTTTTTAAGCAAAGGTTCAGCATATCCAGATATCAACGGTGGTGTTGGAATTTTATTTGAACAGGCCAGTTCAAGAGGTTATAATCAAAACACAGAGAATGGAGTGTTAACTTTTCCGTTCTCAATTAGAAATCAATTTAAAACTGCTATATCCACTTTAAAAGCGGCAAATTACTTAAAAGAAGAATTATTGGAATATCAAATAGAATTTTTCAATAACTCAAAACTTGAAGGTAGAAAGAAGAAAGAGAAGGCTATTTTATTTGGAAACCAAAAGGATGTTTCATCTACATTCAAATTAGTAGACGTTCTAAAAACTCACAATATTAAAATCCATAATTTAAAAAAAGATATAAAAATAAATGGAAAAAAATTTGCAATTGAAAATAGTTTTGTTGTTCCGTTAAATCAAGAAAAGTTTAAAGTAATTCAAGCAATTTTCAACAAACAAAAAAAATTTACAGATAGTACATTCTATGACGTATCATCATGGACCATACCACTTGCTTTCGATGTGAATTTTGAAAAGATAAGTGATATAAATTTGATTGGAAAAGTGATGGAGAATGATAAAAAAATTATCATAAAAAATCTAAAAAAAGCTGACTATGCCTATTTATTTGAGACCCACGGTTATTATTATCCTAAAGCGCTATACAAATTATTAGACTACGGATTAAAGGCAAAAGTTTCAATGAAAAAATTTAAAATTAATAATAAATCCTTTGATTATGGAACAATTATGATTCCAGCTCAAAATCAAAATTTGAATCCAAATGAAATTCACAAAATACTTTCAGAAGTTTCGGTTACTTCTGAATTAAATATTTATGAAACCAACACTGGAGCTTCTCAAGAAGGCATTGATTTAGGTTCGAGAAATTTTAAAACGATAAAAAAACCAAAAATTGGTTTATTAGTTGGTGATGGCGTAAGAAGTTACGATGCTGGTGAAATATGGTATATAATGGACAGAGAGTATAATATTCCCATTACTAAAATTGATACAAGAATTTTGGAAAGATTAAATTTAGAAAAATACACTCATTTCATATTCCCCAGTTTTACTGGAGATTTAAGTAGTAAAACCCTTAATAAAATTAAATCTTGGATTGAAAAAGGAGGTACTCTAATTCTATATAGAGAAGCAATAAAATGGGCAAAAAGAAATGATTTAATTGAAATTGAAACAATTGAAAATGAATTAATGGCAGAAAATATAGATTTCGTCAACAGGATAAATTTCAGGAGAGCTCAATCTATCTCCGGAGCGATTTTTAAGGCCAATTTAGACAGAACTCACCCAATTAATTTTGGAATTGAAAATAATTCAATTTCTTTATTCAGGAATACTAATATTTTTATAAAGCCGGACGCCGAAAGCTACAATAACCCAATTAAATATGATAAAAATCCGTTAATCAGTGGATACACATCAAAAGAAAATTTAAAAATATTATCCAATACTGTTCCATTTAAAATTCAGTCAATTGAAAATGGCAGAGTTATTATTATGACAGATAATACAAATTTTAGAGGATATTGGATCGGAACTCAACACTTTTTAGCCAATATGATTTTCTATTCTAATTTTATGAATTAAATTATATATATAAAAATATTATGGTCCTAACTTCATCTAGTATAATTAGAAATAAAATAAAATTAAAAAATTTTAAATTACTTAATACTACAAAAAATAAACAAGAAAATATTTCTAAATATTTTGGAAAAAAAGGGACATTAATAATTTTTATGTGCAATCACTGTCCCTATGTTGTTCACCTTATTGATCATATCATTGGCTTTTGTGAAAAAATTAAAGAAAGTGAAGTTTTATCCATAGCAATTTCAAGTAATGATATTGTAAACTATCCTCAAGATTCGCCAGAAAAGATGAGCATCTTAACTAAAGAAAAAAAAATTGAATTCCCATATTTTTTTGATCATAATCAAAGTGTTGCTCACTACTACAAAGCTTTGTGTACTCCAGAATTCCTATTATTTGATAAAAATCATAAACTATTTTATCATGGTCGGTACGACAAATCAAGACCAAATAATGGAGTTGAAATTACTGGTGAGGATTTAAAAAATGCTATCGAAATGTTGAATAAAAATTCTAAAATTAATTTTTTGCAATACCCAAGTATGGGTTGTAATATAAAATGGATCAAAGGAAATGAACCCAAATTCAACTAAGAATTCTTAATTAATAATTCCTGACTCAAAAACTTTTACTTCATCAAACCTTTCTGCTTCAACACCTATTCTAATAATCTCTATTTTTCCAATTTTGTCTCCGCTTGAAATTGAATCAACGACAGACTGACCTTCTATTACACTTCCAAAAACTGAATGTTTTCCGTCAAGCCAAGGAGTTGGAAGATGAGTAATGAAAAATTGGCTCCCATTAGTGTTGGGTCCAGCATTAGCCATTGACAAAACTCCAGATTTGTCATGTTTTAAATCAGCATGGAATTCATCTTTAAAATTATATCCTGGGCCTCCCATACCATTTCCATTAGGGCAGCCCCCTTGAATCATAAAGTCAGGGATAACTCTATGAAAAACTAGACCATCATAAAATCTTGTATTTTTTTTGTTTGAGTGATTAGACAAAGTTCCAGATGACAAACCTATAAAATTAGATACTGTTATTGGAGTTAACTTATACTCTAAAGAAATTAATATTTCTCCTTTTCCAGTCATTATTTTAGCATAAATGCCATTTTCCATATTATTAAATTACAATTTTTAAATTAATTAGCTACTTCACTCAAAAATTTCAAACGATACAGTCGTATTTCATCTTCATCAAATTCTCCACCAAATTCATTTAAAGCAACACTAATATCGTCTGTTTCTGAATCTAAGAAATAATCGTGAAGCTCATCTCGCTGGTCTTCATCAAAAACTTCGTCAAGCCAATAATCAATATTAAGTTTAGTGCCTGAATAAACTATTGTCTCGGCCTCTGAAATAAGAGCCTCCATTGTCATACCCTTAGCAGATGCAATATCTGGCAATGGTAATTTTCTGTCAATAGACTGAATAAGATAAAGTTTAAGTGCTGAATTTGATCCTGTGGTTTTAACGATGTGTTCCTTATTTCGTATTACATTGTTACATTCTACATAATCATTGATTACTATTAGGAATTCGTCCCCATATTTTTTAGCTTTTCCCTCACCTACACCATGTATATTTTTCATTTCTTCCGTATTTATAGGGTACTTTAATGTCATATCATTAATTGATGCGTCTTGAAAAACTGTATATGGTGGAATTTTATTTTTATCTGCTATTTTTTTTCTTAATTCAAGTAAAATCTTTCTTAAATTTTCATCATTAATTGAGGGTTTTAGGTTAATCTCCTCAATGAAATTATTTTTTTTCTCATTAAGGTAAATACTAAAAGTAAATTGATTTTTTAAATATTCAATTCCTTTATCAGTCAATTTTATAATGCCGTAGTTTTCAATATTTTTTTTGATAAATCCTGAAATTGAAGCCTGACTAATTAGTGAATTCCAAAAAGGTTTACTGTTATTTGATCCCTTACCAAGGAAAGGTATTTTTTGTAGATCATAACTGTTTATTATGGAGTTAGTCTCACCTACAATTATTTTAACTATTTCTTTGGCCTTTAATTTTTGATTTGTGTTTTTTATAATATTTAATAGAAGATGAAGTTCTTTTGTAGCATCAATCTTGTCTTTGGGATATCGGAGATTGTCATCCATTTTCTGTAAATCGTCCTCAATATTAAAATCCTCACCAAAATAATGTAAAATAAACTTTCTCCTAGATATTGATGTTTCTGCATATGATACAATTTCGTTTAATAATGCAGTCCCCAGTTCTCTCTCGGAAACTGTTTTTTTTGACAAAAAATTTTCCAACTTTTCAACGTCTTTGTAAGAGTAAAATGCTAGACAATGTCCCTCACCCCCATCTCTGCCTGCTCTACCAGTTTCTTGATAGTAACTTTCCAAACTTTTAGGAATATCGTGATGGACAACAAATCTCACATCTGGTTTGTCTATACCCATCCCAAAAGCTATAGTAGCTACTACTACATCGCAGTCCTCTTTTAAAAATGAATCTTGGTTTTTTGATCGTGTTTTAGAATCCAAGCCAGCGTGATAAGGAACAGCACTGATGTCATTGACTTTTAGTATTTTTGTGAGCTCTTCGACTTTTTTCCTTGACAGGCAATATATTATCCCAGACTTTGATTTATTGTTTTTTACAAATTTAACTATGTCAATTATTACATCTTTTGTCTTTTCTCTTACTTCATAATACAAATTTGGTCTGTTGAAAGAAGCTTTAAAAATTTCAGCGTCTTTAATTTTTAAATTCTTAAGTATGTCCTTTTGAACTTTGGGAGTAGCT